>JAJRYU010000333.1 GCA_024275615.1 Planctomycetota bacterium | reverse complement strand
GGGGACAAACGTGTCCTCATCTGGGGCGACGGCACGCCCCAAATCCTCAACTACAGCAAGGAAGAATGTGGAATTCGCGTCGATCGCGACCTTCTTGACCCGGACCTGAGGAACCTGGCTCGTGCCATGAAGGTCACCGTCTTTGAAGGAGCCCGGGTTTCTCGGTCCTTGCCAGAAAGCGGCGAAGGTGATGTTCACTTTGATGTGAGCGGCAAGGCATCCTGTGTCCAAGCAAGAGTCATTGTTGTAGCCAGCGGCCGCACCCATCAAGCTGCGCTTTTGCCATTGGCCCTTGAGCACCAGGCACCCGACCTTTTTGCCTTGACAGCGACCATCCATTGCCAAGCTAAGATCAAAGACCAGGATGTTCTGGAAGCCATCGAGGAAGGATGGTTCTGGTGGTTCACAGGAGGCGGCCTCAATCCGCAAATCGCCCTTTTTACCGCCACACCGCCTCACCTGTGGCAAAAATCCGCAACCCTCGCTGAGAGACTACTCGCGCGGAGCCTCCAAAGTTCCTTCGCTCTCGAAAAAGGCAGCGTACGCTACCTCAATACCACGCCACGCTTGGTGTCCACCTCATCGGAGATTCTTTTGGTTGGGGATGCCGCTGGCACCATTGATCCCTTAGTGGGTCGTGGCCTCGAGTCAACGATGACTGCGGCAGAAACAGCTGCGATTGCTGTCAACACGATGCTGGAGAAACCGGACTTACGTAGAGAATGCATCAGCCACATGGTCAGCCACGAGAAGACGCGCTACTTCGACAATCTCTCTTCAGCACTTGGGCTCTACTTGCGTGAAGCGAGATACTCGGACAAACAGTTCTGGTCAGAGCGCCACGAACTCTGCCAGGTCGAGATCGCGCCAAACCAGACGACAAGTTTGCCGATGAAGCTCAAAGTTGCCGACGCGGTGGGCCGATTTCCAATCCTAAGGCGCAAGGGCAAATTATTGGAACGCGTCGTTGGCATGGGCAAACCAGGTGGGCCTGTTCATCAAAGTGCCTTGGGTATTCCCATCCCCCAGATTCTTGAACTCGTCAACGAAAACCACTGGACCGACGAAGTTCTAGCATGCGCCAGCCACCACCACGACCTCTACGTTCATTCGCGTGCCAAACTGACCCGAGCGCTCTCGGAACTCTGTCGCCTGGGACTCTTGGAATCTGCGGAAGATCCAGCTGCCTGAACTTCAAGTTTCATGCCGACGTTCATCTTGCCACCAGCAGCTATTTGACAATCTCCCCATTTGCGTCATCATTCATTCACACAATGGAGCGAGATCAATGAGCGAAAAGACCATTTTCCAAAAAATATTCGACGGTGAGATCCCAGCAAAGATGGCCTTTGAGGACGAGATCTGCGGAGCGTTTTACGACATCAACCCCCAAGCGCCGACTCACATTCTCGTCGTTCCGAAGAAGCTCATTCCCTCAATCTCAGAGATGGCAGACGAGGACGCCAACATCGTTGGCCACCTCTTTGTCGTCGCCAAACAGATCGCCCAGGATCTCAAACTCGATGGCGGTTTCCGTTTAGTCATCAACAATGGTGTTGATGGCCAGCAAACAGTCCCCCACCTCCATGTCCACATTCTCGGCGGCCGCAAGATGACCTGGCCCCCCGGCTAAGAGGTCTGTCAGTCCGGACATGCATCCCCTGAGCCACTGCCAGTGATGCTATCGTTTCTTCGCGATGCGGTCGACTTGCTCCAAGTACTTGGCGATGTTCTCTCGTGGTTTGAGCATTTGAGCGCGCCTCAATAGCGGCAGAGCTTCGCTGTACTTTGCTTGCGTCACCAAGACTTGGGCATGAAGCACCTTGGCATCAGCTTCGAACTTCTCAAGATTGGCGGCGCGCTCGTAGAAGAAAACTGCCTTCTCAAGATTGTCAGTGCGAGCATGGTATTTGCCCAAGAGAATAAGAGCTTCACCGTCAAGCGGATCGAGTTCAACGATTCTCTGCAGTACGGCCACCTCATCTTCTCCTTTCCCTTGGGCTACAGCAATACGTGCACGGATCTTCAATAAGTCCTTCTGAGCCGACTTTTCAAGGGTTGAGCCGAAGCGTTGGTCAATTGCACCAATGAGCTCAGCGGCTTCGGCGAGGGCCGATCGCGCGGCAAGCACCTTAGCAGCTCTCATGATGCGGCTCGGCTTGGCGCCCCTGTCTTTTTTCAATGCCGCAAGATAGGAAGTCACCGCCAGAGAGTAGAGCTCTTCATTGACATAGATATCTCCCAAGAGATTCAGGCTTGCGGTTGTCGCTTTGCCCAAGCGTTTGACGATCTCAAGATCCTCAGCGGCTTTCATCGGTTGCCCCAGACCAACATGGGCGTTTGCCAGGAGTAGCCACAAATCCGTTTGTCCCGGGTTGCTTCGAATCAATGAACGGCAGAGAGAAGCAGCGTCAGCGAAACGACCTTGTTTGAAGAAACTACGCGCCAGGCCCATTTGCCAATCCATGGTCTCAGGATCGAGGAGGTTTGCCATTCGAAACGCCGATTCCGCGGCCATGTCATTGCCGACATTGGCGTAACTGAATCCCATGAGACCGTAAGTGATTGCGTCCACGCCGCCAAGCGAGATAACCCGTGTCAGCGCGACAAGTGAGCGCTTGAAATCGTTCTCACGTACTCGAATCATGGCGAGATTCTTCCATGCCCGGCGAAATCGTGGATACTTGGCCACGGCAAGCTCATAACTCCGCGCAGCCTTTTTAAATCGTTCGTTCTGAAAGTGAATGTTTCCCGCGGTGAAATTGAATACGGCATTCGAGTTCTTGCCAACCTGTTCTTCCAATAGTTCCAGCGCCTTGTTCATCTTCTCTTGGGAAATGAGCTCTAAGACTTCCAACATGACGTCACGCTCGTTTTTGGTCACAACTGGCTCGATGTCGGTTTCTGCCATGTAGCTCTCGGCAAATTGCCGCTTAAACTTGCTGTCGCGCCACACTGAAAGTGACTCACTCAGATCGGCCCTCCCGGTGCCACCATTCCAACTCGCCATCTGCGGCGCGGCAGCGGCTTTCGTCGTAAGATTGCTACAGGCAAGAACGAGAAATACGATGACAATCTTCTTCATGTTCATAGTCCTTTTGGAAACGTAATCGGTACGCGCATACGAAATCGCACGGCTTTGCCTTTACGTTTGCCAGGTTCAAACTTCCACTTTTTGACAGCAATGAGTGCCGACCGGTTGAATACCGGGTTTGTCGATCTTTGAATCTTTGCGTCTTGCACACGTCCCCTCGGATCAACCACGAAGAGGACATAGACGGTGCCTGGTGCGTTCTTCCTGATCTTGCCAGTCATCGTCGGCGCCGGCTGATAGAGAGGTCTTGGTTTCTGATCCAAGTCCGCTAACGAGAAGAGAGCATCGACATCCTTGGTCTGAGCCGCGACCGTCTTCAAATTGAGACCAAAATCTCCAGAAAGTATGCCGCTCCCCATAGCCTGAGGGCCAAGCGCCAACTCCAATTGGGCGAGGTCAAGAGGCTGAATATCCTCAATGAGTTCAGGTGGTTTCTCTTCCTCTTCAGGCTCCGGCTCTGGCTCTTCTTCAACTGTTGGGGGAGGTGGCGGGAGTTTTCCACTTTCAATCTCCCGGATAACAGTGTCGGCGACCGGACCATCAGCGATCGCTTGGATCAAGGGGAGAACGAAGAAGAACACGGTGGTGAACACGAACGCCCCCAACACCACAAGAACGTTGTGAATAATCCGAGACAAGAAACTGACTTCCTGACTCTCGTTTTCCGATCCCATTAGCTTCTCGCCTGACTTGTCGCAACGCTGACTTTTGCTGCACCACCAAGCTTGGCTTCATCAATGACGCGCACAAGGAGCCCAGAAGGAGCATCCTTGTCGGCTTGAATAATGACTGGGATCTCTTCTTTTTGGAGCAGACGTTTGACGAGAGCTCGGACGTTGTTTATTCCCAGCTCTCGGCCGCCGTAGACCACTTCGCCATTCTTGGTAAGCGCCAACAAGATACTCGTTTTTTCCAATTGTGAAGCTGATGCGGCCTGGGGTTTATCAACTGTCACGCCTGTTTCTTCAACAAACACTGTCGTCACAATGAAGAAGATCAAAAGGATAAAAACACAATCAATGAGAGGCGACATGTCAATATCGCTTTCGCCACCGTCATCTCTCCGCGCTTGTCGAAATCTTCCCATTTCAAGTCTTCCCTCTTCTTATGATGTTGACGTTTCAATGCCCTTGACAGCGGGCTGCCAACGACGAGTTTCATTCGGAAAACGTTTTTGCAATCGCCGCCCAAGAGCCTTCAAAGAAGCAAGGCGATAATCTTCACTCGCTTGAATCCGGCGGTAAATTGTCTGACTGCAGACCGTTTCCAGGTGGGCCAAAAATAGTTGGTAGTCATCGTATTTTCGCACCAAGAAATGATGGAAAAAGAGGCCGGGCAATGCGATCACGAGCCCGGTCTCTGTCGTGATCAACGCTTCTGAGATTCCCGCAGCGATCATCCCCATCGTTTGATCCCCACCGGCCCCTGATGAAAGAGCCCCAAAGGTTGAAAGCATTCCCGTTACCGTGCCCAGAAGCCCCACCAACGGTGCTGCACTGACACAGATCTTCATCACCTTCAGGTCGCGCTCAATAGGTGCCGCTTCCGACGCGCGCAATTGATCAAAGTGAATACTGACCTTTTCGAGACTCCGCTCAGCCAAGACGAAATTCATGAGTCGCCCCAGTCGTCCGCACCGCGCATTGGGCTCATCTATCCACTTGCGCCATGTCTTTTCCGCAACGCTTCGGAACTTTCGTTGACGCAGTTTCAACAGAACATGGAATCCCATGGCTGACATGAACACAGCGATGAAGGCGATGGCTATCATGGCCCAACCACCGGTCGCCCAGATGATCCGCGCTTGTTCCCAAATCTTCGTGAACTGACTACTTAGCGTTTCCAAGGAAGGCATACTCCAACTCCCGGACTGTTCAATGACTCATCTGCGACATTTCGGATTCGGGCGCTCCAGGCCCCAGGATCACACTCAACACCTCATTGACTTGTTGTTTGACAAGCCCAGCGTCTGCAGGTTTGGCGACATCCACGCTACTCACGTGGTTCACCAAACCGATCGCTGATGTTTCCATTTGATTGATTACACGCTTGGCCTTGCGGGACAAAAAGGCATGGAGGAGAAGAGAAGGGATGGCCACAATCAAGCCGAACTTTGTTGTGATCAACGCTTCAGAGATGCCGCCCGAAAGACTTTTCACATCGCCAGAACCGAAGACCGTGATCATTTTGAAGGTATTGATGATGCCGGTCACTGTCCCCAAAAGTCCCAAAAGTGGCGCGGAAGCGGCGCACACAGCCAAAAACGGCAAGAGACTCTGCAACTTGGCTTCCGTCCTTAGGACGGACTCATACATCACCTCTTCGATCAACTCACGAGGTTCGCCTAACCGCGAGATTCCGCTGGCCAACATTCTGCCAACAGGCCCTCTCAACTTTGCAGCTTGCTCCTTTGCTCCTTTGTGGTCACCTGCGGCGACAGATTCAAATAGCAATTGAGTCCGTTTCTTGGATGGTGCTCTCAGGAAAAGAAATGAGAGCCACTGGAAGACTGCGATGAGAAGCGCAATTCCTGCCATGCCGAAGATGGGATACATGACAGTACCCCCCTTCTTTACATGCTCTAAGAAGGTCTCCTCTGTGCTTTCAATTTTGTGCGCATTCCCCATCGTCGGATCGAGAGGAATTTCGCCAGCCTTGGTCACGAGAAGATTGGCCGTAGCTTCCGTGTCAGCACTATTGGCGAATGGCATAGCCGATGGTTCCAACGATCCGAGTTTTTGATCGGACCAACCAACGACACGACCGTTGTCTGACCTAAAGACGGCGATTGGTCCTAAGACCGCGAATGAACCGTGAGTCACAACACCATCTTCATCGACTGCAGAACCCGCGAAGATTTCACCCCCGCGAGCGCCCTCAAGGCGGGCAAGAGAGAGGTTTACCAGACCAATCTGTGCCATGTAGAGTCGCCGCGTTTCGACAGAATCGTCTTCAACCGCGCTTTTGACCGATTTGATGTCGACTTCGAAACGCTTCAGTTCCGCAATGTGGAGCTTCGCCTCGAAACCTCGCATGTAGTCGGCAAGGAGATTCGAAAGATAGAGCGCCTCATCTTTTTTGCCCTTGATCCTCCGTCTCAGGTTGCTCAAGTCGAGGTTTCTGCCGTCGAGATTCCGGGTGGTATCCTGATATGACTGCCGTACTCGACTTAGCTCTGCTTCAAGATCGTTGAGTTTCTTACTGAGGGGAATCTTCTCACTCGCAATCTTCTCACGTAACAAGCTGAGTTCTTGAGTGCTGTCAACAAGCTGTCTCTCTAGATCACTCTTGGCTAAGTCGAATCTACTCTTCCCCCCATCCTGCCCCGTGCCGACGAGCGACAAACAAGAAACCAGGAAGATCGTCAACAAATATGTTCTCATGGCTGGCAATTCCCCGTTACTTGATTTCCAGAGGCAGCAAGACATATCCAGCAACCTCTTCGTTATTCAATATCTTGATGGCCTTGGAGATCTTGGCAGCTGCACTGTTTTGTGGATGCCAAATCCATTTGCCGGAAGACGACGATCCGACGCCTCCTCGATCACCTGCAGCATTGGCATAGTACCCCTGGCTGATGCCAATGTAGAGCGCTGTCACCTCGGCGGTTTTGCCATCGCCAAGATCTCGTACTTCGCTGGCGACGTTGATCTCACTGTTGAATTTGTTGATGGCGTTGAGGACACCGATCACGTTTTGAAACCTCTCACTCAAGGAGAGTTTGATCTCCTTGGCATCCGATCGTGGAAAGCGACGGCTCAAGGGCTCGACTCGCTCAAGAAGTGGAGCAGGGACGCCGACCAGCAAGGAGCTGAGACGATTCTCCAGGGGTCGGATAGACTGAGTCAGGACGTCGCCCGCTTCTTTGAGTGTTCCTAACTCTTTGGCCAAGGCCCCCTTCTTCTTATCCAGTTCCGAAAGACTCTTCTTGGCGTCTTTGATGCGTTTGCTGAAAGAAGCGATTTCTTGTTGGATCAAATCGATTCGATCTTGAAGAACTTCCTGACCCAAGGCCCAATCCTGTTTTTCCTTGGAAATGAGACGTCTTGTTTCCACCCATTTGCCCAGCAATTCACGGGTGTTTTCTACCTTTTCTCCAGCCGTCTGTTGGGCTGAAAGCGGAATCACAGAGAAAGCAATCGCCAAAAATGTCAACACAATCACTGGTTGACGGTCATTCGTGGTTCGGATCGAAGTCATCTTTCTTTTTCCTGGTTCTTGTTCAGCCTTTGAAGAAAACGGAAGTCAACTGAGGTCAATTTCACATGAGAGGATGAAATTGATGTGAAGTCGTTGTGCTTTTTGTGGTGAGTAGCTTGGAAGTGAAGACAAACAACCGAACATCATTTGGGGTCAAAAAGAAATGATACCACTCAGGGTGAAGGTAAATTCGATTCCTCTTGTCCCGCTGGTCTCAACAGCGTCGCCGCCAAGGACAAAATCCGAACGATAAACTGTGCGTCTTTTTTCATTCGTGAGGTTCTTGGCTTCGAACTTGAATGTGAGTCCTTCAACGATTTCCTGCGAGTAGCTAAAATTAAGTGTGCCAAATCTTGTCTGGTAGATGTCGGGAATGAAATTGCCATCGTTGGCTCCGGCACCAACCACAAGAGTGTCGCCTTGAACGGTATAGAACAGGGCGAACTTGGAGCCCCAATCTGGCTTGTCGTAAGTCAAGTAGATGTTGAAGAGGTATTCTGGCGCATTGGTCATGTCTCGGGATCGAATGTCGAACCCCAGACTCGGATCAGCGAAGGCATCTATCTCATCTTGTGGCAAACTAACCCGCGACTTGATGAATGTGGCATTGGCGCCAATACTGAGACCTTCGAGTCGGTCCCAAAGCTGACCCAGTTCATGTCTTGTCTCCAACTCGACACCTGTCAGTCTGCCTTCTGGATAGTTGACCGCCGTCGTGAAGTTGAAAAGCCCAACTCGTTGGACAAATTCGATGGGATCGATCAGGTCCTTGCGAAACCATGAAAAAGAAATGAGCCCGCCCTCATACGGTCGATAGTCAAGCCTCAAGTCGTAATTCTTGACCGTGCTCATTCCCAAGTTTGGGTTGCCAAGGAATATCGGCCCGCCGAGAAACTCCTGCTGCAAGATCGGTGACAACTCACGAAACGTCTGCCTGGCTATCGTCTTGTTGAATGAACCGCGGAAAGTCACAGTGTCAATTGGCGAATACTCGAATGCGATCGACGGCAAGATATCTTCTCTTTCGAAATCGACGTCGGCGGCAGAATCCCCGATATCAAGTGCTGTTGGCGCCAAAGATCCCGGCGGAAACCATGTGGCATCAGCATCAGGGCTGTTGGTGATGCCAAGTTTCGTTGACTCAAAACGAACACCACCAATGAGTTTGAATTCCTTGGTGATGGGCAGACTCAACATGAAATAGGATGCGCGAATGTCTTGGGTGCCATCATAGTCGACATCAAAATCTGACGCCGTGATGGGGTGATTCTGAGCTGGAAACTGAGCACTCCAGAATTGGTTGAACGGTCCTTGGAAGCTCTGATTTGGATCCGAGAAGTTGCTGAAGCTGTCTTGCCGATACTTACGTTCCAAGGAGTCACTGAAATACCCAAGCTTGAGGAATCCTTCTTCCTTGTTCCATTGAGTAAATGGGACCTTGAGGTTGACTGCGTACTGGGTGCTCAATTCCTCGATTTTTCGATAGATACGTTGGAGATTTCCTAAAGTAAAATTCGCCGCTGGCTTAAACTGGCGGTGTTCAGCGGGAATGACGAAACCGGGGATAGGTTCTCTTTGGGGGTACCAAACGGAACCGAATTGCCTCTTGTCTGGCTCCAGGCGCGATGCTGTGCTGAGAGCAACAGTCCAGTCGAAGATCGGCTCTTTAATACTCAAGAAATCTGCAACTTCAAAATCACCAATAGGAATGGTGTGCTCGCCGTGAAGCTGCAGAGTATCGGTTTCGCGCTCGACGTACTCAAGCGTTTCCAACCTCAGGTAAGGAGCGGCGTCGCGTTCGCTGTGCCCCGGCGTGGACGGGTCATTGGGATCATAGCCCGGAAAAAAGGTCTGCTTGCCCCTGGTGTCCTCGGCGAGGATTGCTGTGTCATCAGTTGTCCTGCTGAACAGATAGGTCAGGTTGATTTTGTGTTTCTCGGAGATTTCCACGCCGAGAGATCCAAGAAAACCCCACTGGATCTGTCTTGAAGCCTTGGTGATGTCGAAAAGACCAGTTTTGAAGTCGCCGTCTTGCACCGCACCTTGAAATGCTCGTGGTGTCAAAGGGGCACCAGCCGATTCGACCCAAAGGTTGTTGTCTTTCGCCTTATCGTCAAATGAACTGTCGCGTTCGTAGAAAACACCAGCAAACCCACCGATCTTGATGCTGTCGTTTACATCGATGCTGCCGCCCAGGTTAGCTTGCCATTTGTAATCAATGGGCGAATCGACGTCTTTCACACCAACCGCACCAAGCCAGGAGTCCCCCAACCGACTCGTTTGTTGGTCTCTGCCACCGTCGTCTTTCCCCCAGAAACTCAGTCCTCCGCCAGCGTAACTCTTGAAGTCATCACGAAAGCCTACCTGTGAATTGACACTCCACTGGGAATACAACTTCATGAAAAACGGCTGCTCTGGGATGCTCTTCAGGCGAATGTTCACGGCACCTCCTGAGGCATCTCCTTGCTGGTCTGGGGTAAAAGTCTTTGAGACCTGGATGCTTTCGATGACCGCCGCAGGGAATTGATCCAATTGAATCGCTCGTTTCTTGTCGTCAGATGATGGCAGTCTGACACCGTTCATTTGCGAACTCACATAGCGGTCCGGCAAACCCCGTATCACCGCAGCGTTCTCTTCTGAAACGGATGCGCCGGCAACCAAGCGCAATGCTCCGGCAGCGTCACTGGCCCCCGCGCGGTTCATGAGGTCCGAGGAAATCGAGTCAAGGAGCGCAGGAGCGTTGAAGCGGAGTTGAAGAAGTCCGGCTTCTGAGCCGCCACTCAAGTTGATGATGTCTTGGACGACGAATTCTTCCAGATCAGTGTACTCACCCGCCAACGACACGCGAATGTCGGTGAGCTTGCCAGGTGTAACAACGACATTGGCTCTTACTCGCCGCACATAACCCAGCTTGGAAAATACCAGTGTATAGGTACCCGGCGCGACTGACATGAAGACGAAGTTACCTTGGTCTTGGGTGTTCACAATCTTGGCTAACTCGGCGATTTCAATCTTGGCCATACCGATAGGCGATTCGAAGTCTTCGTCAATAACGATGCCACGAATCGACCCCATTTCCTCTTGCGCCATCGTTGAGGGCAAGAAAATTGAGAAGAGAGCCAGCGACAGAAATAACGCGGGGAAAGAGAATCTTGAGTGCTTGTGAAACAAAGCCCTTCGTCCTCATTTGGGCGCGCTCTATCGAACAGGGCGACATTGCGCGCGACACACAAATCGAATGAATGAGCTTTGTTGTAGGAGTGCAATGTGAAGGGAGTTTGAGGACTTCGCAGGAAAGGTAAGAAGTGCTCACCATGGACACGCGCACTTCACCCATTCGCCTCATGATGAGCCTTGTGTCTTTACGTTTTCGTCACAATGAGGACTACCAAGGCGCACTGAGAGCTGCGGCGATTCCCTTGGCTTTGGACTCAAGATCGTTATGCCAGGGAAAATGATGAGTTGCCATTGATGTACAGATCGCAACCAACTCGGTTGCACGCGGCCTTGAGTTTGGATTCACCAAGGCTTCATCCATTGCCAAGGAGTAGATCTCGGCAGCCAAGGACTCATCTCCCATCACAACAAACGCTTCCGCCAAGGGGCGCAACGCCTGGCCCCTGAAGATCGAAACGATCTTCAGGCGAGATTTCTTGTAGAGCTGATAGGTTGCTTTGGCATCAGCTCTCGCACCCTCGAGACGGCCGGACAAGAACTTCAACTCAGCGATTCTTGCCCGCAGCGCAATCTCATCACGAGGACGCCATTGACCCAGAATAAGACGTTGAGTCGCACTTTCAGCCAATGACGCCCCTTCGTCCAGATCTTGGTTTTTTAGAGCAGCGAGGCCAAGTTTGACGATGAGGTCAATCCTCATGGCAAGGGGCAATCTCTTGTAGGAGTTGAGGACGAAATTCTTCATGGAATTTCGCCTCGATTTGTTGCTGTAGTGATACTCATAGATAGCCACGCACTGACCCAACGCTTTTTTCACCGCCGAGAAGTTCTCGGATTCGAAGATCCCAGATAAGCTGCCCTCAAAACGATCGAATTTGTTGGCATCAGTCAGCTGGCGGGCAAAAGCACCGGCCTTCGCCGCCCGTGGATCAAAGCTGAAAGGGATGGTGCCCTTGGGGTCATCGATTTGATCTACTGCATCTTCGGCAGCTTCAATGACCATCCGAATACGGTCCGCGCGCCAGGTTTGCTCATTCGGGTGATCAAGTATGCTTTGCAGGCTGCCATTGGCCTCGCCGATGGCTATTCGTGCTTCGCTAGATAGGCCCTTTGCAGCGCAGTAGTAGGCGTAAGCGGCGACACCAAGTCCCCTTCTCCAGTTCGGGATTTGTTTGGCGAAACGCTTGGCGCGCACCGGGTCGCCGACTTTGAGGCTGGCGATTACGATAGATTCTTGAGCTCGGCTCTTGTTCTTGATGTGAGGGTTAAGAGGCATGGCTGATGCGGCCGAAAACGCCAAATCCAAAATCTCTGACTCGAATGATCCTCGCTCCTCGTTAGCCGAGGCGTCCGCAGTACAACCCGCAACAAGCGAAACCGCCACGAACATGAGCGCAAGCAGAGCCCATCTTGTCAATTGCGTCTTTCTCACAACTCAACCCTTTCATTGTGTATTCGGAAAATGGCGGCCGACGCCAAATGCATCGACCGCCGTAATCAACCATCGCAAAGTAGTCCGTTAGAACATCGAAAGCTGAACCGTATTGGTCAGTTTCAGACCCAGAGTTGGATTTGAAATGAGTCCTTGGAACGCCCCTAAGTTTGTCCCAAGTGGTAAGAACGGGGCTGGCACGGAGAGAGTAGCTTGACCGTCTAAACCGGTGTTGAAGAAAAAATCAATCAAGGTCGTTGGCGTCGCCCCATTAGCAAGCAAGACCAACCCTTCTGGAATGCCGTCACCCGTGGTGTCCGGTGTGCCGATATCCATTTTGCCGATGCCAAAAGAACTGAAGTCCGCAACCCCAGGATTCAAAGGGCCACCAATGAAGGTAATGAAAGCCAAAGGCTCGGCGGTAAAGCTAATCGACAACGTGCCTCCAGGCTGGGCTGACGCATAGTGAGGGCCGTTCTCATCGGCGCTATCACCGACGAGGCTGCCGTTGTTATTGCGCGCGGCGTTCATGTCCAAAGTCGCAACGCCTGCCACTCCTGCTTGACCAGGACCGACACTCCCGTTCGAAGCGTTGGGGATGAAACCAAATGCAGAGGCTGCGGACCAGCCACTCAACCAGTTGCGGTTTGGCGCGAAGGCGCCGCGGTAGGGAACGGGTGAATAGAAGCCATCAAAAGGTGCGGTTGATACGACACTCAGAGCATCATTGGCCGGGCGAGGATCGATGAAAGTCACGGGCACCATCAGCTTGCCACCTTTGACCACAGGGGTGCCGCGGGTGATACTCTGAATCGGCAGATTGGCTGGCTCCATGACGTTGTTGTTGGCCGCTGCAAAGACACCTCGAGCATTCGCCTCGGTGTAAGCGACAGAAGCCAAGTTGTGGTAGAAGACGCTGTCAGTGATCTCACAGAGATTGCCAGAAGTTTGTGCCTTGTAGAAATCTGCTGGGGTTACCGGAGCATTCACAGTTGAATTCGCGCTGTAAGACGTGGCCCAGCAGTTCGCCCACGACAAAGTGCCATTGTGACCGTAACCATTGGCGCCGTCACCGTCGATGTTGTCGAAACGAACGACCTTCTCGCCGCCGTCCATGAATATGCAGTTACGATACTGAACCCGAGCATTGTCTCGCCATGCCGTCAAACCGTCACCATCAATAGGTTGGCCAACGATGGTACAGTTGTAGATCGAAGTGGTTGTCACTGGCTGCCAATCCGAATCTTCAGCACCATCGGTCTCGAAGCAGTTGTCGCCAACACCTGAGCCCTGAGAAGCATCCAAACTGTAGCCTTGCACGATAAATCCGAATTGAGCTTTGCCGCGCCAGCCTTGATCGACATCGAAGCTATCGTCGCCCACATTCCAGATGGAAAAGTACTTGAGGTTTACGGTGCCGCCCCAAATCTCGAATCCGTCGTCAACGTTGTTCATCACTTCAACATGGTGGATATCCGTGGCGCGGCCGATGCCACCCAATGACAGGCCATTGAGTTCGTTATTGAGCCCCAGCACCTTCCCGCCGTACCGCAAGGAGAGATAGCTGATGCTACCACTGTCATCATCGTCGTTGCCGCCGCCATAGAGGACCTTGGGGTCGCCAACGAAATCGGCGACAAGCCCCTCCATGGGAGCCACATTGGCGGCATTCGGTGCCGGGGTATTCGCCACAACAGCGTTTTCTGAGACGTAAGCATCTCCCATGAGTGTCAAGTTACCCCACTCATTGGCGGCTTCCCGCCAGGTTCCGGTTTTCGGGTCACCACCGGTCCAGGTGGCGAGATCCGCCTGAGACGTCATGATGACCGGATTTTGTTCAGTTCCTTGCACGAAGATCTGCGCACCATTGGCTACCGCCAGACTGCCACCCAGTCCGGTTGTGCTGGCGATTACCGTTCCTGCCTCGATCGTCAAGGTCGCACCAGGCAGCACATAGATTTGGTCCTGAAGGTCGTAAATATTGTTCGATGTCCAAGTTGTGGACGTCATGATGTCGGCTGTCACCAAGATGGTGGTCTGGGCACGAACGGTCCCACACACACCAAGCGCCAAGGCCAACAATGCCAGTCTGAAAGCTGAGAGTCTCAATTTGCTTCTCCAAGGAAGAGGGACAAAACTTTGAATCAAGCTGCAGAGTCGGCACTTCCTGTACCGCTCAGAAATGTTGTAGAGACCGGATGTGAAAGCCCCGTGAGCATCCTCTGGACTTTTCAAGGCTTTAGTTTGAGGACAATGGGGCCTTGGGTGTCGGCGGCGCAAGAATCGATCCCAAGGAAAAGCAAGCAATCGGTTTGCAATCCCCGGTTTCTCCCTTTGCGGTGCCCACGCGTGATATTTGAAGTAAACTCAATCCCAGCTATGAACACCAAGACACCCACGACCTCACAATCCACCGGAAGGACTTTGCTCCCTCTTCTTTTGATCCTGGCCATTGTCGGGGCCGCATCTGCGACGACATTTCTTGTTTGGCAGCACCTTGAAGCCATGCCCAAGAAGATTGTCAATGAGGAAGACGTCCCTGACTCAGGGGCCGAGGAAGAAAAACCTCTGCCTCTGCCGCCCTTCGAAGACTGGATTGAGGGGCGCTGGTCATTGGCTGAGACTCAGGGCTCGATTGTTTTAACCCCAAGGCCAGGCAAAGAGAGATTGAGTGTAGCGATCCGTGTCGATCCCAACCGAGCCGACGTCTTCATAGCGACTGTTGTCGATAGCGGTGATAGTGCCGGCAAAGATCTCGGTTTGGTCGTGACAAAAGACCGGCCGGTGATCCAGTTTCGGCTTCTTGGGGATTCCTCCCAAAGGGGTGCCAAAGCTTCCTATCGGGTGTCGAAATGGAGCCTCGTTAAGGGCAAACCGCAGTGGGTCACGCGTAACGACTATGCCTATGTCGATTTTCGTGGCAAGACAATCCACGGCAACGTTGGCACATGGTTGAAGGACTGAACAATGAAGAACCACATCTTGGTTATCACCGTCTTGCTCCTGCTTTCACCGACGTGGCACGAGAGCAAGTTAGTCTTGGGTGACGAAGTCACCATTGCGCAAATGCAAGCCGTCCACACCGCTTACACCAAGGCCAAGTCTGAAGGTTTCTCCGTCGAATCGATGGTCTCCATCTACCGGCTTGAAAACTCGGCCGCCGCTGTAAAAAAGCTTGTCGACTCGGCACAGTCGAATCCTCAACTTTCCATTTCTCAAGCCGATAGTCTCGCTATGGAAACAACCAGGGACAGGATGAATCAGATGGTTCTTGACCATTTGGCATCCGTGACAGGAGGGACGGTCGAAGTCATCAACTTTGGCAAGCAAAACGGCATCCGCTCGGACAAAGACCAGACAATCTACGCTGTCGACGGCAAACGGCTCTACGATGCCACTGAAATGAAAGTGGCCTATGAGGAGCACTTCCAAAAGACCTTTGGCATCGACATGGAAAGAATGGACATGTCCATGTTCGATGGCGATGCCTCCATTCCCGATTGGCGAAACGCCGACATTACCTTTGAAGAATTCGTCACCCGCTATGAGAAGGGCCAAGCCAAACTCGAACAAAACCCGGAGGCCTATCAGGAGGCGGGCACTTTCAGGGCGCAAGTAGACGGCCGGACCGCAAGTCAAGGACGTGTCCGCGTCACCAAGAAAAACCCCCAGACGGGTGAGATCGAAGTCATCCACGGGACCGCTGCGGAGATCTCAACACGTTACGGCGAATGGACGGCCGACGTGCCCTATCGCAACGCCATGGACTCTTCGGTCGAAAACAAGGGGCGCTTCGATCACGCCTCTGACTTCATTGACAAGATGAAGTACTTCAATAGGACCATAGGCAATGGCCTCAATGCTCTGGCCTTGGAAAACTGGAACGTCGACTACATCTTTCACTTGAAGGATCTCAAGACAGCGAAAGAACGCAGTGATTTCATTCGCCAAATGGTCGACGACACCTATCAGATTGACGCTTCGAATGGGCAACGTGAGACCTTCGCCAAGGTCATCGATATCGCTGCTCAAATCGAATTGGACAAGATGAATAGCAGCACCAAGAACGAAGAGCACTACCTGCAATCGCTCATCACAGTCGAAAAGAAGAACGCAGCATCTCGCGGAGAAACTGTCGATGATGCCGAACTCCTGAGCCGCGCACGAGGAAAATTCTACTCTTTGCAGAGTCAGATCATGGACCGAAACATCGTCGCGACCGCTCGGCAAAAAATGCTCACGGATTTCGATCCAGAGCATCTCAAAAAAATCGCCAACAAGTACGGAGCCGAAGAAGCAAAGAAGCTGCGCTGGGAAACAGCAAGGCAGATCCAAAGAGCATTCGAAAAGCTCGACGACCCAAAACTCGCTAACAAGTTGGTCGCTGAAGCGCCGGAGCATCTGCGGTCCGAAATCGAAGAACTGAGACAGTTGGCCAAGATCAAAAACCTCGGCAAGCGCAACCGCAAGAAGAAACCGATCAAGGTACGAAAGAGCGACGCTACAAAGGCGCGAACACAGGGCCCTGAACAGCAAGTGATTTCGAAGAAGGCCTCGTCATTTACCGAACGACGTCAGCAAGAAGTAGATGAGCTGCTCAGCAAAATGAAGACCCGTTACGACGATTTTGAATCGACGCTCCGGTCGGGTCAGTACAGCGATGAGGCCGTGACGGAGAAGATGCGCAATCGCGTCCTTGAATCCCTGGGCTTCGAAGAGCGTGCCACGTTTGTGCAAATGGAGGTGGAGTATCGCCGTCAGTTTAGCGGCAGTAAGCTCTTCAGAAACGTCGTCAATTTGGGCAACGTCAACTCTGTCATCAGTTGCATACAAATCTATCAGCAAACCGGTGACATGACCCAAGTAGCAAAGACAGCCCTTTGGGAATTGGTGAGCAACGTCCCGGGCGTGGCACAATTCGCCACGTTGAAGCAGTCCTTCAATGACGGCAACTATCAGAGTCTCAGCTGGCTGTTTATCGCTTGGCAACTCCCGGCCGCAGGGCAAGTAAAAATGGTCTTTGACGTTGCCGCAAACACCATGCGCATCGTCTACGACCATGCCATGACACCTTTGGCCAACGATCGTTTCTCCATGGTGTACATGGGTTATGTCGACAAGCAACCGGCGGGTTGGTCACCCCTCACTCCAGGTTGGAAAAACAGGCGCCAGGCTGTTAGCCAATCCATCTTGCAATTCGTCCCCGGAGAGACTTTCGCTGAAAAACGCACCAACATGTACAAGTTCTTTCAAGCCAGGCTCGACAAGAAGCTGAGGAAGAACGGTCTTGACCCAACCACAACTGAGTATTGGCAAAGACGAGACCAAGTGCTGGATGCTTTCTTCGGTAGCTACGTGAAAATGTATTTTGCCGCCGAAAATGACTTCTTCGGGAATACGACAGTTGGCCTTCGTGCCATTGCAGAGTTACCGAAACTCAAAAGACGTCTGATTCAAACGCTCAAGAATGACTTCATGCAAGGTGAAATGAATGATCGCCTGGCTGAAGTCGCTCTCGAAGACATGAATGAGGCCATCGCAAAGATCGCCGAGCAGCAAAGAGAGAGCATCCGAGTGGAACGCCAAGTTCTCCAAACGGGAGATTTCATCACTCAGAAATTGCAGGATCGGATGAGAGACGCATTCGCGTCCCTGACAAAAGAAGAGCCTGCCGAGTCCAAGCCAAGGATTGCCGTGGAAATCTATCCCAGCACTGTCTTGGAGGGTCAGGAGGCGCGCATTGCCGTCAGAGCCATCAGCGCCAATGACAAGCAAGGTGGCGAAGGTCACAAGATCGAGATTCGCAGGTTGAGGCCAGAAGCCGTCCTCAGTGGCGACGGCGACGGAAGTGTTGCGGAGAGACTCGGCGCAACGATCGATGCCAGTGATCAACCATTCGTGGCCAAGCTAAAAAACAGTGCAACCGATGACACGGAGGTCTTCGTTACCAAGTACAAGTATGAAGTCACGGTCAGGAATCGTTCCGGAGAAGTTCTCAAGACCGAGACGGTCAGCCTCAACCTTGCTGCGACATCCGCCGCCCCACCTGCCGAAGGAAGCGAGCCTCACGTCGTCATTCGAGTTGACACTCCTGACTCGAAGACCCAAAGGTTGAGCAGAAGATACATCAGAACCTGGGAGAAACCCTCAGCCGAAAACTGCACGCAGGCACTGATTGACAACTATTCATCCGAGATCCGTAGGACTCCCTTTGTGCGCTTAAGATGGCCCGACATGCCAAAGAAGAAGTTCTACGGTGCCCGAATCAAGATCACCGGTGCCATTCCTTATCTTGAACAGGCGTACTTCGACACCTGCTTTCCTCTTGCCAGTTTTCCTTCTAACCAGAAAAAGAAACTTCCCCG
Source organism: Planctomycetota bacterium (assembly GCA_024275615.1). Taxonomy (GTDB): domain Bacteria; phylum Planctomycetota; family DRQF01; genus S139-23. The sequence continues at coordinate 1,864 of JAJRYU010000333.1, read as the reverse complement.
TGGAAATGCGTTTTCCATTCATCTCCGCACCAAGCTCAAAGGCAAACACCGTGTCGGGGAGTTTAAGATCGCAGGCGAGCTCTTGGCTTTTGAGAAACGCACCTCGGCAAGTAGAATGGCCACAGCCACACCCCTTGCAAGATACCCCTTCACAGCTTCACTTAGAATCTCTGACGCCCCCTATGAAGCCACCGGTACCGCTCATCTTGGTCGTTTTGGTTGGTGCAGTGGCTCCATCAGAATGAGATGGCGGCAAAGGGGAAGGCGTATCGCCCAAATCACCGGCGGCGGCTCCACTTACTTCGGCATGTTCGACGGGTCCATGAGTTTTGGGTTGCCGAAAGCCACAAGTGTGCCTCAATCAGTCCAAGTGAGTTTTTGGGACTATGGCAAGCAGGTCACTGTTCAAGTCCCCATCGAAACACGCCCCGCCTCCAAGAGACTCGCGAAGGATGCCAGCCGACTCCCCGAAGCCCTCAAGAAAATCGCGGATCTGCAATCCCGCAGCCGGGGAATCGACTATTTCGCCTACCAGATCGCCAACACCTACGCCGTTTGTTCCAGTTACTTCAACATCAGTGGCCAGTCTTCCACAGATCTATCTCAACTGAGGAAGTACCTTGATAGTGAAATCGACACTCTCCGGCGTGTCCTGGCAAGAACAAACGATGCCACTTGGCGGGGCTGGGGTCCGACAAACTTCAACTACAAAGGCATCAGCATTCACGGCCTCAAGAAAAGCGAAAAGGCGCTAGGTTTGGCCCACGTCAAGAACTTGATTCACGCCAGAATCGCATGGCGTCAAGCTGAAATGGCCAGGATCTACATCGCCCATTGGCAAGCGGAAGAGGCAAAGCGATACCTCCTTGCCTGTGGCGCTGAACTCGACAAGTTTGGCATGGATCCAAAAGCAGGACTCGGCCCGAGACAATCCCTGGCGTCAGTCTACACCCGCTACGCCAACCTCATCTTCCACACGACGGGCGACCTCAACAGTGCCCGAGCCGAGTATCAATTGGGCCGAGTCTTTCAGCGTCAATACAAACAACTGTCAGGACAGAAATTCGTCGACCGTCCCTACAGCATCAAGCTCGATCAAGAATTTGAGAGCAGCCAAGCAAGATAGTCCGCACCCTCACATTTTGCCTCAAACAGAGCCCCAAGCGCGTCTGGAAGGCCCTCATGCCCTCCCAAGGAGTACAAGCCACCAACTTCCATGACAACACCAGGGTCATTTCCACCTGAGGCCTCGCCGCCACCCCAATTCGTCCGCCTCTTCCAATTCTCAAGCCACGCCCCCTAACCCCTTTGATCTCCCCCCCCACCATGCTAAATATCCTCACAAGCTCCCGTAGCTCATCAGGATAGAGCGTCGGATTCCTAATCCGAAGGTAGTGCGTTCGAGTCGCGCCGGGAGCACTTTCACAAGTACAATCCACCGAACGACTTGAAGGGCTACCTCGCCCGAAGCGGAGCAGCCCTCTTTTTGTCCAGTGCCCATTTAGTGCCCGGAATTGACAAAATGTCTATGCCCACAAAACCCTCCTTGATCAGACAAAGACGATACTCTCCCAAGTTGCTCGTACGAGCCTGACTTTGACTCGCACGTTCAAGACAACCTCTCTCGGGTCGCAGTTCGGCTCCAAGAGTTGACCAGTTGTGACACTCAAGTCACTAATCAAACTATCGTCCTCAAGGACGCAAAAGAACGGCGATTCTCCTTTTTCTGGCCCTATGCCGAAAGGAATCGCGTTTTCGTGCCGCGGCATCGTAAGCGAATCAAACAGCGTCTTTAGACGGTTGTCGATATCACCGCTCTGAGCAAGAAGGCTTCCCGGTGGCTCCGGACGAAGCATGTCGATAT
>JAJRYU010000332.1 GCA_024275615.1 Planctomycetota bacterium | reverse complement strand
AGGTTCGCCTGGTTGCCGACCATCTAAATGGCGACTGTAGTTTTCGATCCCACTGCAATGCCCCAACTCCTGAAGCAACTCCAAGTCAAGGTTGGTACGTTGCTCAATTCTCTGGGCTTCAACGAGATAGCCTTTCTTCTGATAGGCCGCCACGCGTTCTTCTTTTTCACTATCAATAGCGTCGATCGCTCGTTTCAAGGAATCCTTGGGTTTCACGTAGTGGCTTGCCGGGTGAATCACCACCCGTGTCGGTTCAGCGAAGACCTCGCCGGTCAAGACATCGACCTCAGACATCCGCTCAACTTCATCGCCAAATAGCTCCACACGAATCACACGATCTTCGGCGTACGCCGGAAATATTTCCACAATATCTCCACGCGCTCGGAACGTACCCCGCCTCGGGGCAAAATCGTTGCGCACGTATTGCATGGTAATCAACCGGCGAAGAAGCTCATCGCGATCGAGGTTCTCGTCAGTACCAATGGTCACACTCATTTCGGCATAGGCGTCTGGTGAGCCAATGCCGTAGATGCAAGAAACACTGGCAACGATAATGACGTCGTCACGGGTCAGAAGGTCGTGGGTTGCAGCGTGCCGCAAACGGTCGATCTGATCGTTGATTGCCGAATCTTTGGCAATATATGTATCACTGGAGACGACATAGGCTTCGGGTTGGTAGTAGTCGTAGTACGAGACAAAATAGCCAACCGCGTTGTCGGGAAATAACTCCTTGAATTCAATGTAGAGCTGTCCCGCCAAGGTTTTGTTGGGTGCCAAGATCAGCGCCGATACGCCCATTCGTTTGATGACTTGGGCCACAGAGAAGGTCTTGCCTGAGCCTGTGACGCCAAGAAACGTCAAGTGTTTCTTGCCTGCGTTTAGCTCACGGCAAAGATCTTCGATGGCCTTGGGTTGGTCGCCGGTCGGCTCATATTCGCTTTGGATTCTTAATGATGACATGACTCCCAAGTTTTAGCTCAGGAGAGTCAACGGCGCCAGTGCAGCTTTGACTGGAACGCATCTCGTCGAGCACTTCTTGGTATTCAACAAAACCCAAGGAGATCAGCGCAATGGCCGATTGCACCCGCTCGGTGCGGCCAACGCACAATCCAGCCAAGAGGATGTGTTTGTCTTCTCGAGCGCCGTACCGGGCGATAAAAGACGGCAGTTCCGCTGGCATTTTGAGTTTCAGATAGGTCGCGCTCTTTCTGACCCAAGGCATGAGCCACTCTTGCCCAGATTGGATGGCGAGGCCAACGCCATAAGCCAACGCTTTCTTACCGCCCTTTTTTTGGCTCAAATCATCAAAATGGCAAAGGAGCAAGTCGCGCCCATCTTTGTCCATAGCCATCGCAGCCGGGTCCTGCCATTGTGCCGATTCCTGACCAACCTGGGCGAGTGATTCAGACCATGCTTTTTCAGGCCGCCATGCCAACTTGGGTGCTGGAGGCAAAAGATTCGCGTATTTGGCAGCGACTTTTCCCGGGCGCAACGAACGTAAGATGGCCAGGGCCGTAGCGAAACGCCCTTGAGCGCGAAAAATGTGAGCCAGGAGGCGTTGCGCTCGAAGATCGTCGGGGGCGCAATCGAGATAAGATTGCAACACCCTTTCGGCGCCTTCAAAGTCTCGCGCCCCCACAAGTCCGAAGGAAAGCTCCAAGACGTCTTCCAAAGTGGCTCCTGGGGCGCGCACCGCTTCGCGAAAGCACTGGACCGCGGCGACAGGTAGGCCGGCACGGCCAAAAAGACGACCTTTGAGACGCCAAGCACGGCCACGATTTCCAGAAATGCGCGCCAAATAGCGGGATGCAGAAACGCAGCGACCTCGGGCAAGCAGTGATTCCGCACGCCAAAGCCGAAAGCGTTCCATGATTCTGTCCGCAAGACTGGCCATATAGATCTCTCGTCTCCCGTCGATCCATAAACGTGTCGATGATATTTATCGACCACGTATTCAATACGATTGAGGAGAAGAATCTTTGGGATCCGCGTGGAATTTGCACAGAAATACCAAGTGCCAAAAGACTTACGACAGAAAAACGGCCGATCCTCTTGGCGGATCGGCCGTTATGAGAGATCTTCTTTGTCCGTCGATCTTGATCAACGTTGTCTGAGAAGACGTTTTTCTGATTCTGCCGCCAAGGCCTTCAAGTGAGGGAAAGACCGTGGCGAACTTTCGAGCACGCGGGTGACACTTCGAGCACCAAACAAGTTGCCTGAGAAGAAGTAGTTATATCCCAGCACAAAGCGAGCATCATCGTTGTTCGAATGGCGAATCAAGTAGCGCTCCAAGGCGCTCAAGCGATTGGCGAATTCTTCTTCAGATGCGAAAGCGTTTCGGACATCAAACCGGCGATAGATCCACGAAGGATTCTGATCGAGCCCAAGCTCAAGGGCGAGGTATGACAAGTCATAACGTTCGGCACCGAACAAGGCGAGCGCCAACTGGAACTTGGGATAGTGATCTTCGGGTCGCAACAACATCGCCCGACGGAAAGTCTCCGCAGCGCTCAGGTAGTCGCCATTGAAGAGTGCTTCCTCCGCCCAAGCCAGTGATTCGTCGTAGCTGAGTCCGCCGGGGACATTGTTCGAGAACGACTGCTGAAAAGCGACAGGAGTTGGATCACGATTCAACACGGGAACAACAGCGTCGCTGACGTAAGGCGCCTCGTAGCCGATGGTCTCGATCTCAGTTGCGCTGAAGACGTCTTCTTCGTCGTAAAACGGGTCTGCCGTCTCCACATAGGACGAATAGCCAATGGGGTCTGGATCCTGCACATAGTAGTAGGTGCGGTAGGCTGGCGTCCGGCGTGCATAACGATTGACGTACCACGGCTCATAGTAGCTCGTCCGGTAAAACGGATAAGGCGTATAAGCTGCGAACGGATAGTAATAGTTGAAACCAAAGTGGAATCTGGCACGGCTGTAAAAACCAACCCGGTGGCCGAAGTAGCCGTACCCAGGGTCACCGACGTTTACATAGCCCGGACCGAAGCCATAGTAATATGACTGCCAGTAGGGCGCGTAGTTAGTCGAGTGCAAGTAGCTATTGGCGTAACCATAGCCCCCGCCAAAACCGAAAGTCACCGAGGCGCCGCCGGAGTTGTAGTAGCTATTGTTGGCGTAGCCCAAACCCAGGCCCCAACCGCCGCCACCAACAAAGAGACCGAAGTTGAGGCTCGAGTTGTGGTCGTTGTACCGATAGGAGGAACGTCCTCTGTGACTTCTTGAGCCGACGTCAGCGCGTCGGGCACCATGGGCAGGAGCCGGCGCCAAACGACGCTCCGGTACCGGTGCCAAGGGTCTTTCGATTCCGCTTCTCTGCGATACGTCCAAGCGCCTCAAAGTTGTCGGCCGGCGATTCGCTCGGAGTGCGGTGTTGACCTTGCCTCGGTCCCGGCTGTTTGCTGGCGCAAATCCGCCGCGCCCGAGGTTCCTCTTCGTGGACAAAGTACGCTTGGAGTTGCGGGTGGCAGGGGGTTTGCGTTCGAGCCCACGAACCCGAGGTGTATCGATGGTGTTTGAACGCCTTGGCGAAGCCGTGCGGGAATTTTTGCGCACTTGGCCACGATTGTTCATGCGTGGCGTGGGTGCTCTGTTTGCACCTTGGTTGGTCCGGCGACGACCGGCATTCGTTGATCCAAATCCACGGGAGGGGGCCGAAGCGCTCCCCTTCTTGGTGGCGATTCCGCTCTTTCGTCGTACGGGAGACAATTCGACACCGCGTTTGTTGCGCGAGTTCTGCGCCTCACGGCGGCGAGTGTTGTCTTTACTGAGGCGACTGGGCTGTGCCAAGCGAGCACGTCCGGAGTTGCGACGGCGAGGTGTTGCCTCGTGCGAACTTCGGTTGGTGCTGGCCCGAGTCGGTGTCTTCGTCCTCCGCGTCTCTACACGAGGAGTTGGACGACGGGTCGGTTCGGCCCGTCTCGCCGTCCCAGTTGTACGGTGGCTGCTTGATCCCTGACGGGTTCTTGTCGATCGACTTCCCTGATAGCGTTTGACGCTTGGCACGCGCTTGTTCGCTCGACGTTTGACCGTTGGCGTACGCACCTTAGGAGTTTGACGGCGCTGTGTCGCGGGGGTGCGAGTTCGAATCTTAGGAGTAGGCCGGCGCTGGGGCCTTGGTCTTTCTTGCGGACGTCTTTGGGGGGTCCGAACCGCAGTCCGAGCCCGCTTGCTTGGCTGGGCCCTTTTCTGCGGACGAGGCTGAGGTCGCTGTTGCCGTGCGCCACGTGCCGGACGAGCCGTATTGCTGCGTTGCCTGGTTGGGCGCTGAGCCTCCAAGTCGGCGACAAAGACTCCTAAGAGCATGCCAAGAACGATCAAGACTAAGTATTTGTGCTTCATATGGCTCATGCGATGGCCTCCTCTGCATTTCGGCCACCAAAACGGCCGTTGACCAACACTACTCAAATTCTGTGCCGATTGTCCGAGAATCGTCCAATCAGGGGGAAAGACCCGGAAACACCGAACCCGCAAGCATTTCTGTCGTTATTTCCACTCTATCGGCCACCCAAGGGACCGAATCCTTGTCTCTCTCGCGGGAATCTGGTCCACGAGGTGTCCTCTATTGAGGACAGGTTGAACGCAAGCTCTTGAAAACACGAAATTTGGGATAGGCGGACAGGGCAGGACGAACTTGTTAAGTTGGTTGTCCCTGGTCTGCACCCACACCAGCCCTGGCTCCGGCCATCGGTTCGATCTTTTCGAGCCAAGTGATAGAGAACATAAATCGAGAAGGAGTACAGCCCTCCATGGCTTCACGGAGACCGGCAAGAAGAAATAGTCGTAGTGGCAACAAGAGCAAGAAAGATGCCCAGCTCTCGGCCCGCGAACAAATGAACAAGAACGACAACAAGATGGCCATGCAGATCCTGGGCGGTTGCCTTGTTGGTGCCTTGCTCATCTTTGGCATGTTCATGATGAGTGATGATCCTCAGCCCGAGAAAAGGAAAGAACGGCGCCGAGGGCCGACCGAGATTATTGGCGACAACCGGCCAAGTCCCCTTGTTGAAAGCGTCGTCCCTATTTGGCTGGCTGAGAGATTCATGATCGCCCTAGCCAGCGAAGACGAAGAGGCCGTTTCCAAACTTATGGCCTGGGATCTTCTCTTTGGCAAGATTGACAGCCTAAACAATCGTCAACCTGGAGAGCGCTATGCCGACCTCGATGCCGCGGCCAAAAAGAAGATGCAGGCGCGCTATCTTGAAAAAGTCATAGACCCCGACTTCGCCCAGCTGATTCGTGACAATGCCTTGGAAGATCTCAAAGAAGGCATCTTCATGAACACGAATGACATCGGTGATGACTATGGCAACGTCAATATGATGGTGGAAGATTCCAGAGGTCGGCCGAAGCTTCTGATCCAAGTCAAGACACAACTGTTGCCCGGGATGCACACCGTGCGTGACGCCAAGAACCGGGAAGCCTGGGGCATCGTCACGATACTCCACCAGCTGCAAGGCCAAGTGAATTCCGAAGGCACGAAAATCCGCATGCGCAAGAAGGACTTTGCGGAGAATCTCTTCAAGAAGAAGAAGAAAAGGAAGAAGAGACGTCCCGCAGGTCCCCCGGAAGCAGATCCCAGTCAAGTCGAATGGCCAGAAGGCATGGGCCAAGGCACCAAGAGCCAAATTGAAAGCCAAGTCGCCGCCTTGATTCAAGATGATGACTTCCGCAAGGCAGACCAAGCCAAGTTCGCACTGATGGACCGTGGCAAAGCTGCCATCCCTGGCCTCTTAAGAGCCATGTCCCAGCTCGATTTCGAAGAAGACAAGAGCGACGTGGCCAAGAGCTTCCAGATTATCCAGACACTTCGTGAAATCACCGGCATGAATTTCAACTTCCGCCCCATGATGACCAAACAAGGACTTGGCATGGGTGGGATGACGCGCGCTACGCCCGAAGAGCGCGTTAAAGCTGTTCGTCGGTGGTACGGCTGGTGGGAAGTCAACAAGAAGACCTGGACCAAGAAGGTCGCACCCAAGGAGCCGGAATCCTGGGATGACCTCGTGGAAGACGAAGACAAGGACAAGAAGAAGAAAAAGAAGTAGATCGACGCTCTGAAAACACCGCCCCGGGTCGGCCATCTTGGCTGACTCGGGCACTCTTCACCCCGATTCGACAGAATGGAGCCCACCATGTCTCACGGCAAACTCCCCTGCCCTGAATGTCAAACACTCAACGATGCCCCTGAAGCCGGCACCAAGAAGATCACCTGCTCAAACTGCGGCATGATCCTCGTCCTCAACAAGATCTACGGCGACAATTGGCCGGCACAAGCAAAGAAACACGGTACGAGCGCTGCCCCAGCAAAACCCAAGATCGTCAGCCGACGTCAAAAGCCTCAAAGCGGCGACGACATAGAAGAGGGCCAGCCTTCACGCAAGTCGAGGGGCACATCCCGTCGCCCGACACGCGGGAAACGTGCCAAGCTCACCAAGGACGACATCATCGCGGAAGAAGCCAAGCACCGCAAAGAGCGCAGTCAACAACGAAAAGCCAAAGCCGGAATGAGCCCAGCAATGATCTATGGATCGATCGGGCTTTTCATCGTTATGGGAGTTGTCTTCGCTCTTGTGTGGAAGAATCGCAGTGACAAGCAAGCTGCCAAAGAACAAGCCAAGATCGAGCAACAAGAAAAGTTAAAAGCCGAAAGAATAGCCAAACGAGACAAGGAACAAGCAGAAATCGACGCGGCTGGGAACGAAAACCTTGTCGACGAAGGTGCTAAAGCAGCCACAGACGAAAAGACTGCCGCCACCAAATCGACAAAACCAAAAGCAAAAAAGAAGAAACTCCCCCGTCGCAAGCGGGAGCCGTTCCCAGAGCCGGAGATGAAACCCGAAGTCGCAGAAACTCTGAAGAAGGCCATCGCCACTCTCAAGGATCTCGATGCCACGAGAGAATTGCGGGGAGCCGGCGACATATTGTACGAACACCGCAAGGAAGCCATTCCTCTTCTGATCAACAATTTGATGGCGCTTGATTCAAGCACTGAAGATGATTGCCGCCGAGCATGGCCTCTCCTCGATGTCTTGCGACTGTGCAGCGAATTCAGCACTAAGTTCGACAGGAACACCATTGTCACACAATGGTCTGATGACCCAGCCGAGATTAAGAACAACAAAGAGATCCGCGAGATCATTGCGCTTGACTGGTGGAAATGGTGGGACAAGAACAAAGCCACCTGGAAACCGCCAGTGGAGTCAGAAGAGGATTTCTAAGGCGCAGGAACCATACGGAACCAGGTTCCGTATGGTTTAACCTGGTTCCTTGTGGTCTACTCTCGCCGCACGTGCTGTCGAAAATGACCAGCCAATTCTCGAGGCAATGACACCGTCATCAGCACGCGGTTACCATCATATTCAGTTTCAAGGATCTCGCCTAAGCGATTGAGCTGGGCTTGAGTCTTGCCGTCCGCAGCATCGATTTCGAGCTCGAGGATCTCGCGGGATTGTTCATCAAAATCGACCAGGGCTCGAAGCAGGGCATCAATGCCCTCCCCTGTCTTGGCCGACACTTCCAAGAAATTCTTGTGCTTATTTCTCAGAGCATTGAATTCGATTTGGTCTTCGACTGCATCAATCTTGTTGAAGACAAGAAGTTGTTTGTAGTCATTCATCCCCAATTCTTTTTGTAGCACGTCATCGACGGTTTTGATCTTCATCGCAACACCGGGTTCGGAGGCCGAAACGACGTGGAGAAGCAATTTTGCTTGGCGCACTTCCTCCAACGTGGCATGAAAACTGGCAACCAAGTGATGCGGCAAGTTTTCGATGAAACCCACCGTGTCGGAAATCAAAGCGGTCTGGCCGTTGGGCAAGATGAGATCACTTGTTTTTGTGTCTAAGGTAGCAAAAAGTTTGTCAGCCTGGTAAACGTCCGTGCCCGTGACCTGATTCATGAGCGTTGACTTGCCAGCATTGGTGTAGCCCACCAAGGCGACGGTGAGTTTGTCATCTCTTGAACCAACTTGGCGCTCTTTACGAATCTGGATTTCTTTCAGCTCGCCCTCAAGCTGGTGCAAACGGCGATCGATCAAACGACGATCCGTTTCGATCTGTTTTTCACCAGGTCCACGACTGCCGATGCCTCCTTGTCCAGAAATACGTGACAAGTGAGTCCACATGCGCTTGAGTCTTGGCAAGGTATAGCGCAACTGCGCCAACTCAACCTGAAGGCGTGACTCCATCGTTTTCGCATGGGTGGCAAAAATATCAAGAATCACTTCGCTACGGTCCAAGACTTTGCAACCGATCTTTTCTTCCAAATTGCGAACTTGGCGCGGTGTGAGGTCGTTGTCGAATAGGACGCACTTGGCTTCGTGTTCACGAACTGCAGATGCCAGTTCTTCGGCTTTTCCTTTGCCGATGTAGAAGGTTGTGTCAGGGCGTTGACGACGTTGGTACACCCTGGCAACACATTTTACATTTGCCGTGCGAGCAAGTTCTTCGAGTTCATCGAGGATACTGAGTTCTGTGTCGTCGACGTCTGCCGTTCCGGCACCAACAAGGATGGCACGTTCCGGTTTTTTCTTATCTTCAATCTTATGCAAACTTGGTCTAGCTTTCTTCAGTCAAGAGAGGGTAAAAAGAGTGTCGCTGCCAATTCTCATCATCGGTCTCAGGGAAGTCTGTCCGAAAATGAGCGCCTCGGCTTTCTGTGCGTGTGGCAGCAGACTCTACCACGGCCTGAGCGAGAGTCAGCATGTTGACCAGTTCCCAACCGGCAGGATCTTGAAATCGGCACTGTAGGACATAGTTGGCCCAGTTTTCCAGGCGTTGGACAGCACCTCGTAGTTGTTCGCCCGTGCGGACGATTCCGACATCATGCCACATGAGACTCTTAATGCTGTTTTGCATGTCTGCGACGTTGATCACGCTGCCTTCGAGACCAAAATCTGACGCTCGAAACGCGTCCGGTAAAGGGGCATGAAAGTCGACTTGGGCGGCACCTTTCCCAGCACGCCAGCCAAAGACCAAACCTTCGAGAAGACTGTTGCTCGCCAGGCGATTGGCGCCATGAAGTCCGCTGGACGCCACTTCACCGCAAGCGAAAAGGCCGTCCACCGTTGTCTTGGCATCCAAGTCCGCCACGACGCCCCCCATGACGTAGTGAACGCTGGGGTGAATCGGGATCAGGTTCTTCGCGACGTCCAAGTTGTACAGTCCGCATGTTTCGTTCAAAAGAGGAAAACGAGTCCGAACGAAAGAATCCGAAAGGTGAGTAAGATCTAGAAAAACATGGGAGTCACCGCAGGCGGACATGTGACGAATAATGGAACGACTCACAACGTCTCGAGGTGCGAGCTCAGCGCGATGGTCATAGTTGATCATGAAACGTTCGCCACGCATGTCCCGTAGGATACCCCCCTCGCCTCTAACCGCCTCGGTGATGAGGTGTCGTGCGGAACCTGCAATGTAGAGGGTCGTCGGATGAAACTGAATAAACTCCAGATCGCGCAGTTTGGCACCGGCACGCATCGCCATGGCAAATCCATCGCCGGTCGCTATCAGTGGATTCGTGGTCTCACGGTAGATTTGACCGGCACCTCCGGTTGCCAGAATCGTCGCCCGAGCGTGAACCAAGATGTATTCACCATTGCGAAACAACAGTGCTCCAATACACCGCCCTTGATCGACAATGAGGTCAACAGCAAACCCGTGCTCCCAGAATTCGACACGGTCAAATGAATTCACTTTGCGCAAAAGAGTCGCTTGAACTTCCATACCGGTTTGATCACCACGGGCATGGAGCACTCGTTTTTGGCTGTGACCACCCTCTAAGGTGAGATGGAGGTGACCATCTTGCTCGTCAAAACTCCCTCCCCAATCGATGAGGCGCCGGATGCATTCCGGGCCTTCCTTGACCACGGTCTCTACGGTCTCGACATTGCACAAACCACAGCCGACATCGAGGGTATCACCACAGTGAGATTCGATGGAATCTTCGTCGCTGAGTACAGCAGCAACACCGCCTTGTGCGGCCTGAGTATTGGAGACAAGGGCTGTTTCTTTGGTGACGCAGAGTACGTCGGCATACTCCGCCGCAGCAATGGCTGCAGAAAACCCAGCAACGCCACCGCCAATCACAAGAACAGAGGTCTCACGAACAGTGTAGGGAATTGAAGAAAGGTCACAGAGGGGCCTGAGATTGGGGTTCATAGAAACATGGTTCATCGCTGAGACTACGGATTCAAGGTCTGCTTCAATTGAATTCCCCATTCCTATTCGGGTTTTTGCATGATTCGCCCCAAGAACTCACTTGGCGCAACGGTCATCCCTAAGCTTATTCTTGACAACACCTTACACGCGTCATCCCCGGCTTCATTAGAACACTTCCCGAACAGCGCCCTCAACTTTTCCCATAAATTACCCTTGTCCCCGCACTCTATTAGGGTTTTACTTGGGTTCACAAGGAGCCCACCCCGATCAGAACCCCAAGATCGGCGAAGCCCAAAACAGGAGAAGATCATGGTCATCAAGAACTGCATCACCGAAATCCTCTTTACCTGCGGCATTGCCAGCCTCATGGTTTTGGCCATGGTGCTCTGAAACCCTTATGTACCTCACTAAGAAACAAACAGCGATATTCGAGTTCATCAGCGACTACATCCTTGATCGCAGCTACGCCCCGACGATGGAAGAGATTGGCGACGCCATTGGTATCGCTGCCGTCACCGCGCACGAGCATGTGAAAGCACTGGAAACTAAGGGTGTCATTCGCATGGAGCGTAATCGAGCCCGTTCCATTGAGATCGTTCGCGAAACGTCTTGGCCCGACATTCCGGTGATGGGTCGAGTCGCTGCGGGTCTTCCCATTGAAGCGGTGGCCGATCGCCGCTCATTCGATTTCGCAAGCCTCTTCCCTGATGGTGAAGACTGCTTCATTCTCGAAGTCAAAGGCACGTCAATGATCGAAGACCACATTCAAGATGGCGATCTCGTTGTGGTCGCCAGTAAGCAAACAGCCCGCGCGGGCGAAACCGTCGTTGCTCTCATTCGCGAAGAAGAAGCCACGCTCAAGCGGTTCTACCCCGAAGGCAGCAAGATCCGCTTGGAGCCTGCCAATGCCACGATGAAGCCCATCATCGTTCCAGCGAATGAAGTTCGTATTCAAGGAGTCGTTTTGGGAGTCATGCGACGTTACTGACAAGTAATTGAACGTTACCAGGGTGGGCGCCCGGAACGGT
>JAJRYU010000331.1 GCA_024275615.1 Planctomycetota bacterium | reverse complement strand
TGCCTTGCAACGCAGCCAGTCTTGCTTTCCGATTGCAGGTCCAGCCAAAAACAGCGCCCCATTCTGGCGCCCCATTGCCAATTCACTTTCATCTCGTGTTCAATCCCGTGAATCCTTGTAGCCAGTCAACCTGCTACGGTTCCCTCTCAATCCCGAAGGCCGAAACTGGCCCAATTCTGGGCGTGATTTCTGCGAAGTGATTTTTGAACGAACCCTAACGAGGTTCTCGAGCCGCTCAAGTTGCTCCCGGATCGACAATCCACCAAACCCATGGGCTGGCTCGCGGGCGATACTGGCAACCAGAGCCATCGCTACTGAAAAAGTCAAAAGTGAAGTGCCGCCGGCGGAAACAAAGGGCAAAGTCATCCCGGTCGTCGGAACAAGGCCCAAATTGACACCAATGTGTACCAGTGCCTGGCAGGCAAGCATGGTCCCCAGGCCAACACAGGTCAAACGTGCTGCGACATCCCGGGTGAGATAAGCAACCCGCAGGATCAGAAACAATAGGGCTAGGAGCGCCACGAAGAGGAGAAAGCTACCGAAAAACCCGAACTCTTCCGCGACAACAGCAAAGATGAAATCATTGTGGCGATAGGGCAACATGTTGAGGCGATTCTGAGTTCCTTTGGACCAGCCTTGGCCAGAAAAACCACCGATGGCAATCGACCTGATTGCCTGCTCAAGCTGATACCCTTCCCGGTCCCTTTCTGCCTTCGTCAGGGTCTGGCTACCAAATGTCGACACCACCCTTTCTCGCTGATAGGGCTCTAAGAGAGTAAAAAACACCAACCCGGCGGTAATCGCTCCGGCACAGAGAATGATGGCAATGTGTTTCTTCTCAGCACCAGCGACGAACAACATGCTGAGTGTCGTGGGAATGAACAGGATCGATGTTGACAAGTCCGGTTGCCCAAAAATCAAACCGAAAGGCAGAGCAACAAGGAAGCCGGCGGGAACGAGATTTCGAAAGCGGCTAAAATCCCCTCGGTATCGCAGCAGACGCGCAAGTGCCAAGACGAAAGCGATTTTCATGAGTTCCGATGGTTGTAGACTGAGCCCCCCGACTTCAAGCCAGCGTTGACTGTAATTGCGGCTGACGCCAATCAACGGCACCAAAAATAGCAACACGAGCGTCAAGCCAAAAATCTCGTAAGCACGACGCAAAACAACTCGAAAACGAATAAACGGCACAACACTCGCAGCGATGGCGCTCAAGAGAATCCACTTCAGTTGAGTCCGATGGCCAAGATCGCCGGTGACTTCCAAAATCGAAGTTTGAACTAAGAAACCACAAATCACCAATGACACGGCAAGCGCAGCAATGGTCGCAACAATGACACGCCTTTCGTTCATTTTGCCGCCCCAGTCATCAACTCAATGAGTCTTGCAGCATAAGGCGCTGTCGCTTTTCCCATGAGGTGTGTTCGTTCGACAACAACGGCGAACGCAAAGCGAGGTTCATGGACCGGGGCAAATCCTGCGAACCAGGCATTGTACTTGCCCTTGTGTTTGCCCTCTAACTCAGCGGTCCCGGTCTTTCCGGCTAAGCCGATCTCGAGAGCCTTGTTGCCAGGTACGTAGTGTTGAGCAACCAAAGACATCGCCCCAAAGATGCCATCAAAGAACTCGTCGCGCACCAAGACACGGGGCAGTTCCTGCGCATGAATGACGCGGTCACCTATTTGCTTGACGATGATGGGTTCAATGATTCGACCGCGTCGCGCAAAGTTTGTCATCATGCTGGCGACCTCAAGAACACTCATACTGACGCTACCTTGACCAATGACAATGTTCTTAATGGCGTCATTCTCAACCTGTTTCAAACGCCTGCGGCAGGAATGACCTGAGGTCAGCAAGGGAATGGGGCGAAACATGCCAAAGCGCTGATACCAAGAAATCAGGTTCTTCCTCCCGAAGCGTTTCGCTCCTTCCCAAAAGAAGGGGTTAGAAGAGCGTTCAACAGCGCCCCAAATGTTAATGAGGCCTTTTTCTGGGCAATCAAATATTTCGTCAACAGTAAACAAGCCCATCTGGAGGAGACCAGCTGCAGCAAATGGCTTGAGTACACTCCCTGGCGGCGACTGGCTGACATTCCCACCTTCGACACTTCGCTCAAAGAACGCCAAGTGTTCAAGATCGCTGTTCACTCGATCTCTCGTCAATCGGAATTCTTCGGTACTCGTATCGCCGGATTCCCAAGAATTTTGGGCCGCCGCTCGTTCTCGACGTAGATCCGCTTCATTGAGGAAGCGCTCCATATAGTCCGACCCCGGAAAGCGAGGGGACGACGCAAGAACCATGATCTCACCGGTCTTGACTTCGATGACACAAACTGCAGCACCTCTTTCACCAAAGACCCCGCGAGACATTTCTGCCGTAAGAGTTTCTGCTCGTGCTTGAAGCTCGCGGTCTAAGGTGAGGTAGACGTCGTCACCATGAATGGGCTCGATGCTACCTTCGAGAGTGCGCCAACTGCCATCAAGTTCATGCCGACTGGTCTGGCGACCGTCCTTTCCGACAAGAGGTGCATCGAAGACGCCGCCGGCCTTCCGGCTCCGTGTCAGAGAGCTCTCCAAACCACCGAGGGGAATTCCTCGACTATTGCATCGTCCGATGAGTTGAGAAGCGATGCCCTGCGCATTGCCCCAATATTTGCGCCCTTGAGCCGCACTTACATCAAAGCCAAGATCCCGGAGACCGAAACTGCGCCACACGCGCGCTGCCACTGGAAATCCGCATCCACGGAATAAAGTGTAAGGCACGCCGCCTTTGTATTGGAGCGTCCTGGCCCACTCTTTTTCGATGCTCTGATAAGTGCCACGTCGTTGAGCGAAGCCAGGAGCGTTCTTAATTTTCTTGGCAAATTCACGTTTGATCCGCTCCGGGTTGTCATCCCAAATTTCCAAGACTTCTGCCAAGCTCTCGAGTTCATAATTTTCCAGCGAGAACAAATCTCGGCGACCGCCCATGATTGTCTGAGCGGCTTCCGCTTTTTTCGCCGTGACCTCATTCTTATCGCCTTCATCCAAGGCCATAAGTGCGTTGGCAATAGCCTGGGTCTGATCTGAGCGGCTTGTTCCGCGCTTTGACTGGGTCCGAAAGCCGGTCGACACGACCCGAAGATCCTTGGCGAGATTCTGCAAGGTCTGACGGTCGAGGTCTCTTCGGAGATCATGAGTCCCCAATTCGATAGCACAGATTTGATCGTCAAGACTTCGTTCTACGTAACGCTTGACTCGACGAATATCCCGTTGTTCGGCCTCAAAGATCTTCAGGAAAAAGGCCTCACTGTGATTGGGTGTAATCTCGTCAGACAAATGCCTGAGTCTCTCCCACTCAGCTTCCCTGCCAGCTCGAATTCGTTCGCTTGTCGTCGCCAGGGCATCCCCAAGAGTCTCGTACTCGGTCAAACGCAAGCGTAGAGTACGTCTGTCATGGCAGACTTCGTTGTCCGCAATGAGAATGAGAGCCAATTCTAAACGGCGTTTCAACTTCGACGGCGGCAGGATCAACTCTCCCCGGGGATGCCGTATTCCTGCGAATCGCTCGACCAAGACTTGCTTATCGAAGGTGAGCTCCGAGCACCGAAGGTGGAGCAATTGATCCACCCCTTCTTTTCGCAACTCGAATGCAGTTCTAAATCGTCGCCACCGTTCCTTTTTCCGATCAGCGAACCTCTTCGGAATCACAGCGAAATCGGACGGCAAAACTTCTGGGCACCAGGCAAGCAAGAGATCTTGAAGTGCGTCGATGCGGTTGGCCTCACGGAACTTCGCTGGCAAGAATCTCAAGTCATAGGAATTGGTCGCTTGCGCCAACGGGCGGCCGTTTCGATCAAGAATGTTGCCGCGAAATGCCTTTAGTTTTTCGGTCTTCGTTCGCCGATTTTGAACTCGCTCGCCAATCTCTGCGGCGTCAAGGAATTGCAATTGAAACAAACGCAGAAGCAAGACGGCAAAGGCGAGGATAAAGAAGACGAAAACGACTCCCAGTCTACGTTCCGAACGAATTGGAATTGGCGTCGTCATCAGCGTTGCGGCGTGACCTGGTCTAAGAAAATGGCAAGGGGTATGCTCGCGACAATGCGGCAACCGATACCAAAAGCTGTATTGCTGTCCAGAATAAGGGAGGGAACCGACATTCTGATGACGATCTCCAAGACTCCAAGCCCAAGAAAAACGACGGTCACGACAAGGGACCGGCCAAGCAGACTCTGAGGCGCAAGCCTTCCTCGCATCCCGGAGGTGAGAACCACTGCCGTGAGACAAATCAGCGGTGCAAAAAACCATGGATCGACCGAGAACAGGCCGGCGACAAGACCCAAGGTAATTGCCAACCACATATCTTCATGCCGTCGAAAAACCCGCAGACCGGCCCAAATCGATATGGCCACCGGGAGGTCAGGCAGGATGAAACCACCAAAGTCGAAAGCAGCAATAAGCGAGCACCAGGCCAAAGTCACGAGAACCCAGGTGAATATCACGGCCTCAGTCCCAATTGCAGCGCTGCTCGCAATGAAAGCCCTTCGTGGATGATCACTTTTTCGCCAGTCACAGGTGTTGATGGGCTCTCGAAGTGGCCATTTTCATCGACATACCCCAGCCATAGTCCAGCTGGTAGACCGTTTCGCGAGCTACGTCCCCTGGCGAATCGATGCCCCGGTAATTGTAAGTCCCCAAACCAGTCGACGTTGGACACGCTGCGGAGAGCGGCGGTTTGTGTGCCAACAACACGACATGAGATGGTGTCACGAGAGTGAAGAATGGACCTCATGTGGCAACTGAAAGCACCGACGCGCTCGATGCGACCGATGAGCGCTCCGGCGGATGAGACCCATGCCCCGGGACGTACGCCATCCCGGCTTCCTCTCGACAACAGCCAAGTCGAACGGCCCACGGATGTCTGCCCGAAACTCAAAACGATCGCCGAGATACTCCCTTTGTGTGCGGCCGCTACCGGACGAACGCTCTTGGCACCAATGAGGACTCGGTCCAGAGTATTAAGTTGGTATTGAGGTCGGACGACCAATTGGTTGAGTACCTTGTCGGCAACGATTGTTCCGATTTTCAGATGCCAGAGCCCGCGATCATCCAAGTAATGAACCGAACGGCCGATGAAAGTCTGATG
>JAJRYU010000330.1 GCA_024275615.1 Planctomycetota bacterium | reverse complement strand
CCAGTGTCCTTCATAGCTGCCGCTACGGTATCGTTGTCTCCAGCATGTCAAAAGAACTAGGGCTTGCTGGCGAACGCATCGGTTTCGTTATTCTCAATCCGAGACTTGAAGGATTCGAATCCTTGGTGAGCGCCATGAGTGTTGCCACGCGAACCCTGGGTTTCGTCAACGCACCGGCTTTTATGCAGCGCGTCTTGCTGAAATGCAATCGTGTCTGCGTCGACCTCAGTCAGTATCGCCTTCACCGTGATCTACTGCACCAAGCTTTGGTTGAATATGGCTATGAGGTGCCCAGCCCTGATGGAGCCTTCTTCTTGTTCCCTAAAGCTCCCGGCGGTGACGACATGGTTTTTCTCGACACGCTGAGAAAATACAATGTATTGTGCGTACCCGGCCGCGGCTTTGGCACGCCGGGTCACATTCGCATCAGTTACGCAGTCGCCACTGAAACTGTCGAGCGCGCGTTGCCCTTGTTCAAGAAAGCAATCGACGAACACCGTAAGTAGATCATGGTGTCACCACAGAAACTCAATCTATTCTTCGACGCCGACGACACCTTGTGGCCCAATGCGGCTCATTTCGAATCTGCAATCGAAAACTGGCTTGGTTTGATGACCCACAACGGCGCTACCCCTGAACAGGCTCTGGCCATGTTCCAAGAATTGGAGCACCGTGGTTTTCGCCGGGGTTGGTACGGAAGTCGGCGTTTGGAAATCAACATGAAGGCAGTTGCCAGGCAGCTGCTTGCACGAGCCAAAGCCGATCCTCTTGCAGATACGATCGAAAAAATCGTCCAATCTGTCAGAGACCCCAAAGTCACAGTTTTCGCTGGCGTCCGAGATACTCTGGCTGAGCTTGGGGAAAACCACCGCCTGTTCTTGGTGACGATGGGCGAAAAAAGCGAGCAACTGGCAAAACTGGAGACGAGCGGGCTACAGCCTTTTTTCTCGGCCATTCATGTTTTGTCGGATAAGACCCGCAATCACTACGACGCTCTTCTTCGTGGCCACCGGCTGGAACGGCGTCACACTTGGATGATTGGCAATAGTCTCACCAAGGACATCCGTCCGGCCCGGGCTGCCGGCCTCAAAACCTGTCACATTGCCAACGGCTTAGATTTCGACTTTGGCTTGGCGAAAACCGACATTCGCGCTGATCTCGATATTGGCAATTTTCAGGATCTAACCCGCATTATTCACGACCTTGCGGCCAATGGCAGCAGCATAGCGCCCGACCTCACCGTCATTCGCCACTGACGACCGACGGACGCTTGCCGCTCATTCCTCGATGTCGAGCACTCTGCTGCCATTGAACACAGGGTATTGTCGATGAGTCGAAGAAAGAGTCTATGGGTTTGACTCGGAGCAGGGATGTGGACTTTGACCGCAAGTGACGACCATCTCATGAACAAAGCGGGATAGGACTGCACTTTGGGGCTTCCTAACGTCGCTGAAAGAAATGCAACTTACTCGTTGGCCCCAGGAATTCCTGGTATTCGTTCAGAAACTGAAGAAACTCATCTTCAACCTGAAGAGACTCTGCACCCCCATACATGGTTCTGGGGGATTCGCTCTTCGCCGCCAGTCTCAGCTTCTTTTCCAACCCAATCAGGTGGACAGGAAAATCTTTGCTTTGATCTTGCCGCAGCTCTTTGATCTCGTCCGCAGCTTCTTCGAGAATCCCGGCGTTATACGTGCGAGTGTCAATGGCAATCAAAACGTTGGGGCGTGCTTCATAGAGTATACGTGAAATGCGTCCGAATTCGCCGAAATAGGAGTAGGGCATGGCGCCCAAGCTGACGATTGTCAAGACCGCAAGCAAGTGAGCGAAACCTCTTCCCAAGAGTAGTCTCTGCCAGGGCGCAGGATTCCTTGCCACAAAGACAAAGGCGATCAGCAACCCTCCCAAAAGGCCGCCAATATGACCAGCATTATCAATGCGTGCGACACTGAACCCAAAGGCGAGGTTTACCAGGAGGCAAAACATGAGCTGCCCCCTGATGGCCTCAGCTCCAGGTGTTTTCTTCGACCATAGCAGCAAGAACCCCAGTAATCCGAACATGGCGGTTGACGCACCGATCGAGCCCGGGACTTCGGAAAGGGTGGTGCCTCCGTTTTGATAAACTTTCCAACCGACGCTCAGCAACGACCCAGTTATTCCGGTGAAGATGTAGAGAATAAAGAATCGACCGGCTCCAAGGATTTTTTGGGCAAATGGGCCGAGCTGCCAGAGAAAATAGCTGTTCAGCAAAATGTGCCAGATTCCAGCATGTAGAAAAGTCGCAGCAATGACTCGAAACCACTGGCCACGGAGAACCAAGTAGGGGTCACTGGATCCCAACTGATGAAGGGCCTCGT
>JAJRYU010000329.1 GCA_024275615.1 Planctomycetota bacterium | reverse complement strand
TCCTCCGCGCCTTCAAGACTTTGAGAAAGATTGCAAGCGCCTCTTTTTCTCTTCCCGGTTGGACACTCAGAGCGTCGGCCAGTTGAAAACGCACTGTGGCGACATCTTCTTTCTGAGTGGCTCCCATATTTTCTCGGCGCAGTGCTTCCGGCAAGATCTCGCGCAATCCGCGCTCCGCTTCCTTGGCCATGCCGTTGACCGTGAGAACCTGGGCCAGGGTGTTTTGATCGATGAGGAGCTGTCGCCACAATCCAGCGTCACCCGCTTGCCTGGTCATCAGACCACGGCGTTGGGAGACGGTCTGCCGCAGGTACTTGATGCCTTGCTTCGCGGCATTCGTGTTCGCAAGAAGCAACCCCAGATCTCGTCGATAATTTATCATGAGAATGTCAAGTTTGAGTGCAAGCGCCCCAGTTCTTGGCGTCTTACCCAAGAGTTCCAAACCAGCCTCGTAGATCCCTTTGGCTTTTTCGGTTGCTCCAAATGAAGTTTGGAGATCAGCAAGGACGGAACGTACGACGCAAAGATCAAGCGTTCTTTGTGGCGTTGGGTCTTCTTGCCAACGTTCTTGAAAACCCGCTTCGCTTTTTTCCAGATAGAGAAAAGCCTCTTTTCTGCGTCCAAGGTTGGGGCGGGAGGGGCTCCCCAAGACGGCTCCAATCTCCATGTATGCTAGGGAAATCGAACGAGCCAACTCTGTATCCAAGGCAGCATCCGCAACCATCGAGTCAAGGTGATTCGCCACCTTGCGCGCCATGTCCTCGGCAATGGGGGTTCCTCCCGGCAAAACTACGATGTCATTGAGAAGGTCAATGACCAGCCATTCCGAGAGTTTCCTTGTTCTCGACAACAGCCGGAGAGCTTGATCTCGGTTCGCATCAGCCGTTCTTGCTGCCGCCTGTGCTCGCGCTTCAGACTCTTGCGATTCTTTGGCTTTCAAAAGGGAGAAGATGGTCGCGCCTATTAGGATGATGACGAAAACCAACGATGTTACCACCATCACTTTGTTGCGCCGAGCAAACAGGCGAAGCTGGTAGGCCATGCTCGTCGGGCGTGCCAGAACCGGTTGGCCAGCAAGAAACCGTCGAAGGTCTTCGGCAAAGTCGTCTACTGAGCGATACCGTTCATTCCTCTCCTTGCGAAGAGTCTTGAGGATGATGGTGTCCATATCCCCAGCCAGTGCTGGGACATGACGTGATGGGCGATGGGGAGAAACATGAGTGATCTCCTCAATCGCCTGAGGAAGTGATTTGTGGTCGAAGTCGTGAGGCCGGCGACCACATAAGAGCTCAAAGAGAATCACGCCCAGCGTATACTGGTCGCTGCGCACATCCACAGCAACGCCGCTGCCCACTTGTTCTGGACTCATATAAGGCAAGGTGCCAACAATGGACTCGGCGTTCGTTTCAAAGGAACGCGTAACCAGAGTCTCGGCATCAACGTGGGCAACGCCGAAATCAATGACACGCGGACGCCCATCGCTGCCGACCAAAATATTTGCTGGCTTCAGATCGCGGTGAATGATCCCATGTTGGTGGGCATAATAAACAGCTTCCAAGACCGACAAAAAAAGCTCGCAAGTTTCACGAATACCGAGATGTTCGTCGCGAACAAAAGCCGCGAGCGTGCGCGCTTCGGGCACTAATTCCATGACGATGTAGGGCACCGCCAAACGCCCCGCTGCTCCCTCGCACACCCCGGATTCGAAGACCTGGGCAATGCCAGGATGTGCGAGTGTCGCAAGGAGACGTGCTTCGTAGTTGAATCGTTGGCGTGCTTCGGTCGAGATCAGCCCGGATTTCATCAGCTTAACCGCGACCTTGCGACCAAGTGGGTCTTGCTTGGCAACGTAAACCGCCCCCATACCTCCCTCAGCGATGAGACGCTCCAATTGACACGAACCCAGTCGCATGCCAACCATGATGGCCCCGTCCTGACGCGGAACCTGATCAGTGAGGGTAGGAGACTGGGCGCTCTCATCAGGCCCCGAAGCACGGTTGGGATGAGCCTGAACCGTCGTACCACCCAGATAGGCCTCAATGGCGCGACTCAACTCTTGATCCGACTTGGCAAGTGTTTCCAGCTTGGATTCCCGCTCGGAAGAGGGAAGTTCCCCAATCTCCTTTGCCAGCCGGGTCACTTGTTGATCAAATTGTTCGCTCATGACGAGAGATCTTACCCTCTCAGGTGGTGTCATCGAGGCTTCCGCTCGTTAGAATCTTCAGCGAAAACTACCAACTGAGACTCCGGAGCAATCGATGCGAATAGCGTTTTTCTGCCTCATGCTGGCAATTTTCCTGCCACAGGCCCAACCACAAGCGCCTGAGAGCCGTTCTGCGGCTGTCAAACAAGGAGAATCCGAGGCGCTGACTCCAGCCAATGAAGCTCGATTCCTGCAAGGAATCAGGCAATTGACCTTCGAAGGCCTCCGCGCTGGCGAGGGATATTTCAGCATTGATGGCAATTCGATGGTTTTTCAGAGCGAAAGAGCTGAAAAAAATCCCTTCTACCAGATCTACCGCATGGATCTAGAAACAGGCGATACGGAGCGAATTTCTCCGGGTATTGGCAAGACAACCTGCGCGTGGATTCACCCAGACGGCAAACGCGTCCTTTTTGCGTCAACCCATGAGGACCCTGAAGCTGAAGCCAAGATGCAGGCTGAAACGGACTTCCGCGCATCTGGCAAGGAACGACGCTACTCCTGGGACTACGACGATTCGTTTGAGCTTTTTGTCTACGACCCCAAGACGAAGACAAGCAAGAACCTGACCAACACCTTGGGATACGACGCTGAGGGCAGCTTCTCCCCCAATGGCCAATGGATCGCTTTCGCGTCGAATCGCGCGGCTTTCACCGAGAAATTGTCAAAGGCCGACCAACAGCGCTTTGACAAGGACCGTGCTCTTTTCATGGATATCTACATCATGAAAGCGGACGGGACCGAGATCAAGCGCTTGACGACGGCACGGGGTTATGACGGTGGCCCATTCTTCAGCCCGGATGGCAGCCGCATTTGCTGGCGTCGGTTCAACGAACAAGGCCTACTCGCTGAAATCTGCACGATGAACCTCGATGGCAGCGACAAGTTGCAGCTCACTCACATGAACAAGATGTCTTGGGCCCCCAGCTTCCACCCCAGTGGTGAGTATCTGGTTTTTGCTACCAACCGTCATGGTTTTGGCAATTTTGAACTTTACCTCGTCGACAAAAACGGTGATGGGGATCCTGTTCGTGTCACCTACACTGACAAATTCGATGGGTTGCCCATGTTTCATCCCAACGGCAACGTCCTTTCCTGGACATCCCAAAGAACCCCCAACGGGAAGTCCCAGATTTTCATCGGCAATTGGGACCACGAAGGTGCTCTTCGGATCATTCGCAAGGGAAGAAAACCCCAAACAAGACCAACATCAAAACCGACTACAAAACCAACAACGACCTCCAGTTCAACCTCGCGTCCTCATGACAGCACTATGACGGACTATCGACGTATCGCCTTCATCCTCAACAAACTGGGGGTCGAAACAGATGCCGCCATTTCCGAGGATGACCTGCGACTCCATCTAGAAACCCTGGCTTCCAACGCGACACGTGGTCGGCTGACCGGTTCCATGGGTGAAGAACTGGCATCAATCTATGTTGCTCGTAGATTCCAAGACTTAGGCCTCAGCGCATTTTCCGGCGCTGATTCGGGTTTGGAGCTGTCAGCACAGGGTGAAACAATGGCTTTGGTTGTTCGCAGTGAAGGGAACATTCAGACATTTAGTTTCAATGCCAAACCCGCCGGCGATAGCAGCGAACTCAAAGGGACAGGCCACAACGTCATTGCCGTTCTGAGAAGCACCAGCAAAGACAAGCTCCCGGCCATTGTACTCGGCGCTCACATTGACCATCTTGGAACATTTGGCGGTTCTTTCTCACGATCCGCAAGTGCCAACAAGAAACGCATTCACCATGGTGCTGACGACAATGCCAGTGGTGTTGCCACTCTTCTTGAAGTGGCCGAGTATCTCGCTGACATGAAGAGCCGGGGAAAACTAGAGACGAAACGCGACATCATTTTCTGCGCTTGGTCGGGAGAAGAACTGGGACTCTTAGGTTCCGACTTTTTCACCACGACTTTGTGGGAAGCTGCCGGCAAACCCGAATCGATCGCTGACAAGTTTGGTGCCTATGTCAATATGGACATGGTTGGTCGCCTGACAAAGAAACTGACCATTCAAGGAGTTGGTTCAAGCGCCGTTTGGCGCCGTGAAATCGAAAAACGCAATGCGCCCGTGGGGCTCAACATCGCCTTGAATGACGATGTCAAGCTCCCCACAGATACGACCAGCTTCTACAAACGGGGGGTGCCTATACTCGCCATTTTCACGGGCGCCCACACCGACTACCACCGTCACACAGATACGGCAGACAAGATCAATTACGCTGGCATGAAGAAAATCGGTCGTTTCGTCGGCCTGATGGTTCGTGGTCTGGCGCTGAGTGAAACTGAGCTCGACTTCATTAAGGTCGCCGACGATTCGGAAACCAAGTCACGCCGAAGCTCAAGTGTTTCCTTGGGTACGATTCCTGACTATGCAGAAGCCGACATTCCCGGAGTTCCGCTCCAGGGTGCGGTTGAAGGCGGCCCGGCCGACAA
Organism: Planctomycetota bacterium; assembly: GCA_024275615.1. Taxonomy (GTDB): domain Bacteria; phylum Planctomycetota; family DRQF01; genus S139-23. The sequence goes on along the minus strand of JAJRYU010000329.1, from coordinate 10,861 downwards.
AGCAGGCGTGCTACCGGGCGACATTGTCGTTGAGCTGGATGACCAAGATGTCACCGACATCCACACGTTCATGGCGATCTTTGGCACACTCAAGGTTGGCAAGACTGTGAACATGATCGTCGTTCGTGATGGCAAAGAGGTCAAACTCAAGATCACACCCGCTGCCCGGGAATAGACCCTTCGAAACAAGTGGGGACCGAAAAAAGGCGAGCCGAACTCGCCTTTTTTCATGCCTTCTCCCGTCCCCGCTCACATGGGCATAAATCGTTCGACAAACTCCATGCCAACTTTCTTCATTTCGGTGAGCACAGGTTCATAGATAGATGAAGCGGTGGGAATGTGGCAACCAGACAAGCGAATATCGCCCTTCAAGATGAGCTTGACTCCAATGGCGGCTGGCAGTCCAACGCATTTCGACATGGCGGTGAATCCACCTGGTTCACCGTAGGCAATCAGTGTCGAAATAACACGCTCCTGGCGGTTATTCTGATCTGGATAAGCCACTTCCAATTCATGCTGAAGAATCGCCATGTATCGTCCACCTTCCGGCAGAGGCAATTTCTTGATCAAGAGCGAGGTCAGTACCTCGGCGCCGGTTTTGCCCCGCGCTTGCACCTTTTCATCTGAAAAAAGACCCAACCAGCGCATCTTCTCAATGATGCTTCCGGTTGGATTGATCTTGAGCTGAACAGCGACACGCTGCTCCACACTGGACCCGGTGGTAGTCAGCGGTAGGAACATCTCAACAACATCACGGTAGCTCCTTTTCTCCAGATCTGGAATCTCCACAGTGTCGTTGGTGAGTCCCAACTTGACGATGTAGTCCCAAGTCTCACACCATCCGGGATAGCGCAGCGTGCCACGAATCATCGTGGTTACATCTTCCAGACCAAAGATCTTCTTGTAGCTGAGCGAATCACGATTGGGATAGGCCTCAAGCCGCCCGATACCCTCGACATCAACACCCCAAGTGTGATGAAAAGTCTCATGGTAAGGAATAACCTTGAAGTGCCCGTTTTCTATGTACTGTGCACCGTAGGCACCAGCGATGGCGACATTCCTTGGATTCCAAGTGATCACATAACCCAGGGGATTCGACGTCGCCGTCTCCGGAGCAGGAATGCCACTGCCATAGGAGCGAAAACCACGAATCACCCCCCCTGCTCCTCTCACTTGCTTAATAATCGCCATGGCTGACATGTGGTCCATGCCCGGATCCATGCCCATCTCAGAGAGGATGATAATACCTTTGCGTCGTGCCGAAGGGTCCAGGGCCCTCGTGGAGGCATCACGATAAGAGGCGGTGACCAAATGGCGGCCAATCTCGACACAGTCTTGGGCGACAATGCGGTGAAACTCTGGTGCCAACATGGAAACGACAATATCGGCCTTTTGGATTTCTTTACGGCGCAGTTCGACGTCGTGGACGTCGAATGGAATGGCATCTCCGAGGTCAGAATCACCGATACGGGCCCGGGCAGCCTCAACGCTGATGTCGGCCACGGTAACATGCCAGTCTTCCGTTGCCGCGTCGTTCAAGAGGTGGTGAATGAGATAAGGAGAGCTCTGCCCGGCTCCAATGACAAGAATCTGTTTCATCGTTGATCTTTCCATAGATTCGACTGCTGGGATGTCTCCAGCATTATAAGCCCTTTTCATCGCCCAAGAGAAGGGCTTGCGCTTGCCGATGTAAGACCTAACCTGAGTACCGTGCGAGTGGTGTCACTCACGCAACATGTTTATGCACACGAGGTGGCCCATGTTCGGCAACAAGAAGCAGATCGTTATTCACAGCAAGAGGGAATTCGAAGGGATGCGAGCAGCGGGGCGCTTGGCCGCCGAAATCCTCGATTTCATTACTCCTCACGTCACCTCAGGTACGACAACACAGCAGCTCAACGATCTCTGCGAAGAATTCACCCTCAAGGCCGGGGCCATTTCTGCCCCACTTGGGTATCACGGCTTCCCAAAGTCCATCTGCACCTCCATCAATGAAGTCGTTTGCCATGGGATCCCAGACGAGAAACGAGTTCTTAAAGACGGCGATATCATCAACATTGATGTTACCCCCATCCTGGCGGGCTGGCATGGTGACTCCAGTCGCATGTTCTTGGTGGGCGATGTGAGCGAAGAAGCAAGGAAACTCGTCGATTGCACCTACCGCTGCTTGATGGCTGGCATCGAACAAGTTCGCCCCGGTGCCAAGACAGGAGACATCGGCCACGCCATTCAGACTATCGCAGAAAGTGAAGGGTATTCGGTTGTTCGCCAGTTCTGCGGCCATGGCCTAGGGAGAGAGTTCCACTCTGAACCTCAGGTGAATCACTATGGTCGCCCGGGCAGTGGCATCACGCTCAAGAAGGGTATGTTCTTCACCATTGAGCCCATGATCAATTTGGGTGAGTGGCAATCAAAAGTGTTGAGCGACGATTGGACAGCACTCACCGTCGACGGCAAGCTGAGCGCCCAATTCGAACATACTCTTGGAGTCACGGAAGATGGCTGCGAGGTCTTTACAACTTCTCCAGCATCGTTTGGATGCCCGCCCTATGAAACCACGCAAAGTTAAACTCACCACTTAGTCTTCACCGGCGTCCACGAAATTCAAGCGCCATGTCGCCCCGTCCGCAGTGTCCATGACGGAAACTCCCATGGCTTCCAACTCGCCACGAAGTTCATCCGAGCGTGCCCAGTCCTTTGACTTTCTGGCAGCCTCTCGTGCAGCAATTTTCTCCTCCACGACTTCTCGAGTGAGATTCTTCGCAGCCAAACACTTGGCCTTGACTTCTTCTTGAAAATCACTCACGTCCATCTGCAAGAGGCCCAAAGTCGGCGCGAGTAGGCGCAGAGCTTCGAGGGCTTCTTTGACCACGGGGGCGCCACGCTTCTTAGCTTTTTTGTGATTGGCGAAACGGTTGACAGCCCTGGCAATCTCGAAAACAACACCGAGTGCCTGAGCTGTATTGAAGTCTTCATCTAGGGCGGAATAGAAACGTTCAGAAAATCCCGACGCCAATTCTGCAACGCGCGCAGCATCGGATCCCAAGTCAGCGATGACACGTTCCGCGGGCTCCTCCCCCGCCATCGCTTCTGCTTTCTCAATGGCATCATACATGCGCGAAAGCATGCCGAGAGCTTGCGGAAGAGCTTCTGTGCTCCACGGCAGTGGTGAACGATACTGATTCTGAAGATAATACAGCCGCAACGCCTCGGCAGGAAACTTGCTTAGAGCCTCCCGGATATTGATGACATTGCCCAAGCTCTTGCCCATTTTTTGACCGCCACCCATGGTCAAAAGGCCGTTGTGCATCCAATAGCGAGCGTAGTGGGTGCCATTCGCACAACTGGACTGAGCCACTTCGTTTTCGTGATGTGGGAACACCAAATCAAGCCCACCACCATGAATGTCAATGGTCTCTCCCAGGCAATCAAGAGCCATCGCCGAGCATTCGATGTGCCAACCTGGTCGGCCAGGCCCCCAAGGGCTAGGCCAAGAAGGCTCCCCCATTTTCACGGCTTTCCACAAGGCGAAATCTGCCGGATCTTTTTTGCCTTTGGCTTCGTCAGCCGAACGCATTTCATCAATCTTCTGCCCAGACAGTCTGCCGTATTCTGGAAAACTGCGAACGTTGAACCACACGCTTCCTTCTGACTCGTAGGCATTCCCCTTATCGATCATGGTCTTGATCATGCTTTGAATGATGTCAATAGACTGGGTGACACGAGGCTCACGATCTGGCACCAGGAGCCCCATGGCTTCACCATCTTCAGCGAACGCTTGAATGAACTTCTCCGCAAATTCGAATGGATCTTCGCCTTTTTCGTTGGCACGGTTGATGATCTTGTCGTCCACATCGGTGTAGTTGCGAACGTAAGTCACCTCCCAACCGCGATAACGAAGATAGCGCACAAACGCATCGAAAATGATGAGAAAACGACCATGACCGACATGGGCGTGATCATAAACAGTGACACCACAAATGTAGAGGCCGAGCTTGCCTTCATGAACCGGAACAAAATCCACGATCTTTCGTTCCAATGTGCTGTAGATTCGGAAGGAATGAGCCACGTTATTTTTCCTGTGCTTGAGCGCTTGCTGCCAGAGCTTTCATTCGTTTGACCATGGAATGCAACCCATTCGATCGCATGGGACTCAGGTGTTTGTCCAATCCCAGGCGGGCGAACGTTTCAGCCGGATCAAAGTTCACAATGGCCTCAGGGGACTTGTCCGAGAACAACATCAACAAGATTGCGATTAGTCCTCGGACAATGTGAGCATCACTGTCGGCCACAAAGTGCATCAGACGCTGATCACCCGAATCCTGAAACTCAAAGATCAACCAAACTTGGCTCGTGCAACCATGCACCTTGAAGTCTGCCACCTTAAACTTCTCTTCAAGTGGCTCTAGGTTCTTGCCAAGTTCTATGATCTGTCGGTAGCGATCTTCCCAGCTATCAAAAATCTCGAAGATGCTGACTAATTGCTCAATGTCCATGGGGAGTCCTCAGTCTTTCTTGGCATCAGGGCGAGAACGCTCTGGCCACTCTTCGTTCTTACCGACAAAGTCTAAGGCCGAGGAATTGATGCAATAGCGCAACCCTGTCGGCTGGGGACCGTCGTCAAAAACGTGCCCCAGATGAGCGCCGCACCGAGCGCAGCGATTCTCGACTCGAACCATCCCCAACGAGCCATCGCGCAGGTCTTGGACGTGGGCCGGATCGAAGGGGCTATAGAAGCTTGGCCATCCCGTGCCAGATTTGAACTTGGTCGCGGAAGAAAATAGCGGCAACCCACAAACTCGGCAAGTGTAAGTTCCGGCCTCTTTTGTCGCCAAAAGATCACCGGTATTGGGACGTTCGGTCCCTTGATTGAAGGCGACTTCATACTCCAAAGGCGTCAAGTCTTTGCTCAACTGCTTGATCTTCGCTTCACCCAAGCGCGCAACATTGTAGCCCGCCTTGGAGATCTTGGGAGTATCATGATCGGTCATCGTTTGTCCCTTGGTTTCTGAGTCGGCTGTCGCTTGGGCCTCTTCATGGCGGCAACTTGGCGCTGTGATTACAAAAAGGATGAGGAAGACAGCTGAAATTTTCATGTTTTTCTCCGGTTCAGAACATTTGTAACAAATCTTGTGCGAGCTTATTCATTACAACTTGTCACGGAATGCGCGAAATCTCGCATCAATTTACTGAGCAGAGGCAACCCTTCCAAAATGCTGGCCGGACCAGGCTGAAGCATGATTTCAGCGGGCAGCTCCAACATCCGATCCGCAGCGGTAAATCGCTGGCCCTGAAACCCAGGCCGCTTGCAGACCACTTGGGGATCAAAGGCTCGTCCACACCAACAACCCAGATATAGATCAGGCTTTCGCTCCAGAATGTCATGCGCCGTGATCATGCGGTTCTTGGCCAGAGATTCCCCCTGAAGTTCCGAAAAACAATCTTGGCCACCGGCCAGCTCGATGAGTTCCGAGACCCACCTGATTCCCGTGATAATAGGATCTGGCCATTCCTCGAAAAAGACTCGAGGATGGACCGGGAGCGAGGCCGCATCATGACGCGCTTCAGCAATGGAGTTTTCCATGGATTCCGCCAACTTCGTCGCTTCTGACCCCGCGTCCACCAAACGCCCCAAACGCCGGACCATCTCAACAATCTCCGCAACTGACCGGTGATTAAGGCAATAGACCTCAATCCCAGCCTTAATAAGTTCGGCACAGATTTCGGCCTGGAGATCGGAGAAACCGAGAACCAAATCTGGCTCAAGCGCCACAATCGCGGCGATATCCGCCTTGATGAAATGAGAAACCATGGGTTTTTCTTTCCGCGCCTCCGGTGGCCTCTTGGTGTAGGCCGAAATGCCGACGATGCGGTCGCTTTCGCCAATCCGGTAGAGGGTCTCCGTGGTCTCTTCGGTCAAGCAGACTATTCGCCGTGGTCCCGTCATCGAAAATCCCTCAATTGGCTCGGTTGTGCTTGCCTCGCGCAGTTCAACGTCGGATTATAGGGCAGTGCGTGAGCATCGCAATCGCCCCGCTAACCGAGGAGTCGTCCCATGGCCAAGCAAACCCTCTTCGATACCGAGCTTGTCAAGAAACACGATCGCTCGGGGCCTCGATACACGTCCTACCCGGCGTCACCGTTTTTTGCCGAAAACTATCCCATGACCTCGGTGGACGATGCTCTGAGCGGTATCGGTGACCGCCCAATGTCTCTCTATGTCCATTTACCGTTTTGCTCGGCATTGTGCTGGTACTGTGGTTGCCACAAATCAATCACGCGCGATCGACAGCGCATCGACCAATATTTGGATGATTTTGAACACGAGCTCAAGATCATGGCCGACCATTTGGATCGACGACATGTCGTTCAACAGCTCCATTGGGGAGGTGGTTCACCAAGCTATCTCGACAACGAACAAGCGACTCGTTGTTTTACTCTGATTCAAGACTACTTCGACCTTGACCTTGATGGAGAGATTTCCATCGAGGGCGATCCACGGCAATTGACTCCGGACCGAATTGAGTTCTTGAAAAAACTCGGCTTCAATAGGCTTAGTCTCGGTTTGCAGGACTTCGATCCAAAAGTCCAAGAAACAATCAATCGGATTCAACCAGAAGAAGAAACTCTGGCCCTCATTCCTGCAGCCAGAGAGGTAGGAATGAAATCTGTCTCCGTCGATCTCATCTACGGACTTCCGCACCAAAGTAAACTCTCATTCGATAAGACACTGGCAGCAGTCCTAAGAGCGCGCCCGGATCGCTTGAGTGTTTTCAACTACGCTCACATCCCCAGCATTATAAAGTCCCAGCGCATGTTCAATGAGGCCGACCTACCCTTGGCGGAAGAGAAGCTTGCGATATTCCAAAGTGTGACTGAAACGCTCATTGCGACAGGCTACCGCCACATCGGCATGGATCACTTCGCCCTTCAAGAAGACGAACTCACTGAAGCCTTGGATCAAGGTCGCCTGCAACGCAATTTTCAAGGATATTCCACCAACGCCGGTTTGGATCTTCTCGCCTTGGGAGTCTCAGCGATCTCATATGTGCAAGGTCACTATTGGCAAAACACCAAAGCCCTGGGCGCCTATCGCGAAACGGTTGCAACCGGCGAGCTGCCCATCGTCAAGGGGCTGACTTGCACACCGGACGACCTTGTCCGCCACGAGGTTATCATGACCATCATGTGCGGCATGGGACTCGATTACGACACCATCGAGAAGAACCACGGCGTGGCGTTTACCGACTATTTCGCGGCGGAAATCCCAAAACTCGCCGATTTCTTCGCTGACGAACTCATCAGCCCCCGAGACAGAGGGTTTGAAGTGACACCAGCAGGCCGGTTCTTGGTGAGGAACATTGCCCGTGTTTTTGATCGACGCCTCGACAATTCTGGCCGTAATACGTTTTCCAAGGTGATTTAGCGGCTTCAGCTCTCATCAAATCCTTGAAATTCGTCCTTGAAAGGTCAGGATACCCCTCAAGATAATAAATGCATAGAAAGGCTCCATCTCATGTCCTACCGCAATGCCGCGGCACTCGCGTGCGCCCTAATCCTCCTTGCCAGCCTCAATCTCATGGCTCAAGATTCACGCCCCACGTCGAAGCCCTCAGCAAACCCCGTGGTGATCATGAGGACAAGCATGGGCGACATCGAGCTCGAACTCTTCGTGAGTGACGCCCCAAAAACGGTTGCGAACTTCATTGCTTTGGCCGAAGGCAAAAAAGAGTACACCAACGCCAAAACGCACATGAAAGAAACCAAGCCTTTCTTTGATGGCCTCAAGTTCCATCGTTGCATCGATCAATTCATGATCCAAGGTGGTTGTCCTCTCGGCAACGGCATGGGCGACCCCGGATACAAGTTCGACGACGAGTTCAACTACGACTTGCTTGGCTTCGACAAGATGAAAGCCATTGATGCTTCGGGACGTCCTCACCAAATGGCTGGCCGCGAAATCCAGTTCGCTGTTCAGAAAATTGCCAAAGAGCTGGGAATCAAATCTCAGGAAGATTTCCAGAAACGGCGTCAAGAAGTCATGAACAAGCTCAACTCATGGACCGTCAAGGACGTCATGATTGCCCGTGGCTACAAGCACAATCCGAAGCTGCCGCACGCCCACAAGCCCAAACGTGGAGTCATTGCCATGGCGAACTCCGGCCCCAATACCAACGGTTCCCAATTTTTCATCAACGTCATTGACACACCTCACTTGACCGGACGGCACACAGTCTTTGGCCGAGTCATCAAGGGCATGGATGTTGTTGACAAGATCAGCAAGGTTGCTGCCGATGGTCAGTCCAAGCCCAACAAGGCTGTCTTTATCAAATCAGTCCGTCTTCGTGGCAGCAAAGTGGCTCTCCCTGGAGCTGCGACGTCGACATCAAAGCCAACCAGCCGCTCACGCAAATAGAGCCTCATCTAAAATACGCCCCGAAGAACTAAGAGTCTCGGGGCGTTCTTCATGCCGAAGACGAAACCGCATGCCAAACTGGGACGATATCACTGACGCAGAGCTTCTGGCCGAAATCCACAAGAGATTCGGCGACAGTTGGTGCTCCTTTTCGAGCGGCGTGCGTGCTCGTGGAGAATGTCCGATTTGCAAGTTAGACGTCAAGTTAACCCGACACCATTTGGTCCCTGTGGCCAAAGGCGCTGGTCGCAGCCTTGAAGTCAAGCGCCGTTACGTAAAACTCTGCCGGTCCTGCCACCAACTTGCCCACCGGCAATGGGGACCGGGGAACCAGTACGCTGGACCTCAAAATCGCGAGATCTTTCTTAAGGAGCTTCTTGCTCGATTTGACGATCAAACGACGGAACAGGCCCACGGCAACGTCTGCCCGACACACTCGGACAAGGATGCTTGATCCGCAGTGGACAAACCGTAGTCAATTGCACAATAATACCGCGCGTGTTGAAAGTTGCCCGCGCATCTCAGTATCGGAGACCATGATGAAAATAACGCTCGCCCTACTTCTCGCCGGTTCAGTCATCGTTTTGATGGCCTGGACGACTCCTCTCGCCGCTTCCAGCAAATCCGTTCAAGAAGAAGAAAAGCACGAGGAAAGCGAACATGAACACGGCGAAGACCATGAGATGCTCGAAAAGCAGATGAAAATCCTAAAGAAAGCAACAAGGCGGCTAAAGAAGAAATTCCGCAAGAAAAGCACCCAGGCCGCCGACGTCCTCAAGGACATCAAACGCTGCCAAGGAGCACTGTTCTTGGCTAAGGACATCTACCCTGGCGAATTGAAGGGCAAAAAGAACGCCAGCAATCGCGTCGTATATTCTTCAATCATGATTGATTGTTTGGTGGCAAGCCTCAAAGCTGAAAAATCCGCCTTGGCCGGGGATTTGAAGCAAACAGCTATCGCATTCAAAACCATGCTTGCGGCACAAAAGAAGGGCCACGACAAATTCCGCGATGAAGACGATTAGTCCTGCACTTCTCTTGTCATGGGTACTCTTGGTTTGGGCCAACTCGTCGTTCGCCCAAGAGGCGCCTCGTGATTTGGGTGATCAAGTCCGCAACATCTTCATCGCCAAGTGCGCCGAGTGCCACAGCAAGACGTTGCGCAAGGCGAAGGGTGGATTCGGTTTTGTCGAAGATTTGGCGCGAGTCAGAAAAGAGTATTCCAAAGATGTAGACTTGACCGAGTCTGACATCTGGTACTTCTTGAGCGACGTCGAAGACGACGATCACATGCCACCAGCCAAGGCGAAGAATGGCCAACTCACGACGAGCGAACTCGCCACTATTCGCTGGTGGGTCATGGCAGGAGCGCCAGACGCTTCGCAACCTCTTGAATCTTCAGATCCAGTGACAAGAGACGAAGAACAAGCCGAAGAGACCAACGAAACCAATCTCATAGCTGCTTTTCATCCACTGCTCATTCACTTTCCTATTGCTTTGATCATGGTTGCCGTTTTGTTTGAATTGTTGAGGGCAAGGTCGAGTGATCAATGGCGAGCGCCCCTGCAACTGTTGCTCGCCCTCGTCGTTGTCAGTGGTCTTCTTGCCGGAACGACGGGATTCCAAGCGCAAGACAGCGAAGGCTACAGCGACGACACGGTGGCCTACCACCAATGGTCGGCCATCGCTGGCACGAGCCTAGCAGCTTGTGCCTCCGTGTTGCTGTATAGGAAGCGCGATCTCGCCAACAAAAAAGCAACAACGCTCATCTTTCGCATTCTGCTCCTGGCCTCCGCGCTACTTATTTCCTTCGCCGGCCATGAAGGTGGCCTGTTGGTCTATGAGGCCGACCACTTCGGATAGACCGAGGTCTATCCGATTCATGGGTGGTGGACGTTGCCGATTAGTAGCTGGCACTTGGCAAGAGGATGCTGATATCGCTTGATGGACTCTTGGCCGCTATCTTGGGGTCTTGACCCATTTGTCTAAGCGACCAAGCACAGGCATTACGGGCGATATGCTTCTCCGACGACAAGCGGCCCTTGATTGTCTTGGTAAGAGCCGTCTGTTTGTGACTTCCGACAACAAAATAGGCTGCTGCCCGGACCTGGGCGTTGCTTGACTTGAGACATTTCAGAAGCGGTTTGTAGTAGTCACTGCGCCACTTGCTGTTGGCGAGACGGTAGAGAATTGTGATCTTGTCCAAGTCTCCTCCGGATTTAAGGACTTTCGCCAATGCTTGAGTCACTTCTGCTCGGTCTTTCCCACAAGACATGAGCGATTGAATCAGGATCGATCTTAGTTGCTTCTTCTTTTCCTTCTTGAGGATCTTGAGGATAGGCGTGACGCTCTCAACAAGACCGACAGCACCGATGGCTGCAGCAACATTGCTACGCACCCGAAATCCTCGTTCCTTTTTGAGGAGTTGGTGGAGGCATGGGAGGT
>JAJRYU010000328.1 GCA_024275615.1 Planctomycetota bacterium | reverse complement strand
TTTCTGCTCTGAGATGAGCTTGCGCATCTCCTCAATCGTCCGAATCTTCCGTTTCATTTCTGACATCGCTCCGGGGCTCCGAAAGAAATGATCATCTCAATCTCTCAGGACGAATGAAGATGGCGTGACCGGGTGCTTACGCAAGAAGAAGGCTGGCTACGTTGAAAGTCAATTGACTACAGATTCGTAGACAGTGAAATCGGAAACGTTGCTTCAGAACTTTTAATTTCGTCAAATTGTCGCAGTAGGTTGACGATGTCGTCGCCTTCGGGCGTAGAAGAATACATGACTCGCATGAGAGCGCGCCATTCTGACATCATGATTTCCAATTGATTGATCTGAAATGAACGCCGGGCTATTGAGTCGTCAAGATGAGCTTGTGCGCGAACTATGTCCAATTGTAGCGCCGCGTGGATTTCTCCCGTCTGCACCGACAACCGTGCTCTTATCATTTCCGGCAGAGCATCCAATTCGTTTTTTGCCGCAACGATTCTTTCGTCCATACGTATCAACCAGACACTGCCCTCGACGTATTTAGTGGCCAGCTGCGCTCTTTCACGCTTTAGACTAAGCAAGTGTTCAAGGGTTGAGTCGAAGTGTGGACTACGCATTTGAACCTTGTTCGTGATCGCTGTTTCCTGCAGAGAACGGAACTGACTCTTGAGGCTCTTTAGTTTGGCTTCAGTTCCGATCTCTTCTTCTGCGGTTGCCACGATACGTGATGAACACAAGGCGATACTGTCAGTCAAACGTCGCTTTTGGAGGAGCTGGTTTTGATTCAACGTGGCATCTTTAGTTTGAGACACGTGGCCAATGATCGAACGCATCAAACTGAGCTTTTTTCTTTCGCTCATCTGGTTGCGGAACGCGTTTCTCTTCTCCTCGATGAGCCTTGACACAATGGCACTCAGTTTTTCTTGTTGGACGTTCTTGACTGAGAGAGAGACACCTTGGTGGGAAGAACTGACGATCGTCAATGATGATTGAATGGCCCGGTGAAGTCGACTGCCTTGAGTGCGCGATGGCGCAACAGCCATGCAGGCACTCCGCAGCAAGTCCGAGTCGAATAACTCGGATACGAGCCGCGTCGCTTTGGCATCGGATTCTGCAGAAGCTCTGAGGTGCACCGTTGCGACTGAAGTTTCGCAACCTTTTGATGAAGTTGGCGCTGGCCCGCGTGGTAATTCGACTGCAGTGGGCGCTGGAAGCGCAAGAATGCAGAAAACACACGTTAGGATCGTTCTACCAGGATGAGCTTCTTTCAATCGCAGCATCATCGCCTCAAGACAAAAATGTACGCAAGACTGGTGAGTCCACCTGGTGTCATTTTCGTCAGGTATTGATCAACAAAGCGATTGCCCTGTGAGACGGGCGTGTCAGGGACGAGAATGACGTCTCCGGGTAGCAAGTAAACCGGCTGCGGAGGAGTTTTTGCTGTCAGCATGGAGTCGAGATTGACGATCCAAGACTTGCGTTCGCCATCAGGTGTCTCGCGTGCCAAGACGACGTACTCAAGATCAGCTTCAAGTAGGTAGCCGCCGGCCGCCAAAATCGCGTCCAGGACCGAGAAGCGTGTGGACGGCATGTCAATGACTCCCGGAGCATTGACTTCGCCGCCAACGTACACCTGGTCGATAATCAGGGCTCGAATATTGATCGTCAGGTCAGGGTCCTTGAGAGTTTCACCCAAGAGTTTGTCGGCTTGGGCTGTAAGTTCTTCAATTGTCATGCCGCTGGCATTCAGAATACCAACGACGGGAAGAGAGATCTTACCGTCCTTTCGGACAATCATGTCCTCATTCCATTCTGGGTGATAAGTGAAACGAAAACCAAGCGTGTCGCCGGCGCGAATCTGGTATACGGGATTTTCGGGCGGCAAGCTCCCTGCCTCTTTGTTGCCCGGAAAAGACTCTTGTTCATAGCTTCGGCAGGCAGTCATGAAGCTTGCCAAGATCAACACAACCAAAGTTCTCTTGCACATTCGAAGTATCTCACGGTCTATCTTGCTGACGTCATTCGTACAAACCTGGCGAATGTTCGCCAATTCTCGAACACCTTACGCCCGTCCAGCCGACATGATAAGGCAATCTGCCAACCAAATGCCAAACTTACTATGGCACGATCTCGGATTGGCGACACAAGCAGAGGTTTCTCTGCTTCTTGACATGGGCCATAGGAGCGCCCAGTTGAGTTCGTTGGGTTGGGCCGCATATCCCCAAACCATGATGTTCTCTTGGACGTGTTTTGTTGAACCGATTCAATGTTGCGAGGCGTGTGACGCCTGCGCATGAATCCTTTCTTCCCATCGATTTCATCGGCATTGCAAAGCTTTTCCTCGATGGATTCTCTTGCCTATCCCGATTTAGCGTCTGCCCGCTGCCGCCGTCGTTTTAGGATTTAGGAGGTCAGTGTGCTCGGCTTCGCGATCATGTCCTGTTCGACTTGTTTTATATACTGCAAAGCGGATTGTGTGTTGCTGAGTTCTCCCCGGATGCAACGCCGCACATCGGTCTTGGTCATGAGGACGTTGTTCCAAGCTGCATGGAGGATACCGATCAGTTGTTTTTGCAGGGTCTCACTCGCCGGTTTTTGAGCTTGTGAAGCCAGTCATGGTCTCGCCGAAAAACAATCGTCGTGGCTGGCTCTCTACGCCGCAGATGATTGTATTTAGTCGTCCTCCGTTTCGCCGAACTTTGTCTTTGGATTGGGCCCATAGAATTTGCGCCAGGCGGCGCTCTGAAAAGTAAGCGTCAGAGCAGTTTTCCTGCGTCGTGGCCGCCGAATCCCCCCGCGGTTGGTCCTCTGTGGTGTGCTACTTGGCAATCCTTGATCGCTCTCTCGCCTCAGTGATTTTTGTGACCGACGCTTTCCATCATCATATTGGAGTCCTTTCGATGCGTCTTGAAGGTATCTGATTCGATTCTCAACGACTGTTTGATTGACAGAGGCTGACGTGTAGAATCTGGAAGCCGTGCTGAACAGGTGGAAATCTGTGGGTGTTTATCCAGGAGCATCAGGATCGATGCAGGAACACGATACTGTTATTCAGTTGGAGATCGTGCCGCGTTCATTGTTTTGGTCGTTGCAAATTCACGAAAAGTGAAATGAATAGGCTGTAGGACAGTTCTATGGTTTTCAGTTCTTACAGCTTCCTATTCCTCTTCTTGCCTGTCACTCTATGTGTCTACTATCTGACTCCGAAACCGAGACGCAACGCGACTCTCTTAGTGTTCAGTACTATCTTCTATGGTTGGAGCCGTCCCGACTATGTCATTCTTCTCGCTACTTCAGTTTGCATTAGTTACTTTTGTGGTTGCAGACTCACAGACGAGAATGAGAAACGCAGGAAGACTTGGCTGACGATTGGAGTTGCCAGCAATCTGTCTTTGCTTGGCTATTTCAAGTACGCTGGCATGTTTGTCACTTGGACAAACACGCTAATCCACCAATTGGGCGGCAGCGACACGGCAATACCAATTATTGACGTACTCTTGCCTATTGGCATATCTTTTTATGTCTTCCAGGCGATCAGCTACCTCGTGGATGTCTATCGCCGCGATGCCGAGCCTGCTCGGAGCTTTGTTTCGTTTGCCACCTACATCGCACTTTTTCCACAGCTCATCGCTGGGCCGATCGTCCGCTACTGTACCGTCGCAGACCAACTAAACGATCGCGAACATTCACTTGACAAGTTTCTTCTCGGATCGCGGTTCTTCGGAATGGGTTTGTTCAAGAAGGTTGTGATCGCCGATACAATGGCATTGGGAGTCAATCTCGCCTTTGGCAATCCTGATCCAACGACACTCGAAGCTTGGCTGGGTGTTCTTTGCTACTCGTTGCAAATCTACTTCGATTTCTCAGCCTACAGCGACATGGCGCTGGGGTTAGGGGCTTTCCTTGGATTTGAATTTCCTCAGAATTTCAATTCGCCATACAAAGCGGTTTCAATCACAGACTTTTGGCGGCGGTGGCACATTTCTCTATCCGGTTGGTTGCGCGATTACCTCTATCTGCCACTCGGTGGCAATAGACGCGGCAAACGACGGACCTATGTCAACTTGATGATCGTCATGGCTTTGGGCGGACTTTGGCACGGCGCTAGCGTTGTTTTTCTGCTTTGGGGGATCTGGCATGGCGTGCTGTTGGCGCTTGAGCGCGCTTTGCCCACTCGACATCCAGTTTTTAGGCTGCCCAAACCTGTCGCAAGAGCTCTCGTATTTCTACTCGTTTGTCTCGGCTGGGTTCCTTTTCGCGCGGCCAATCTCACGCAAGTCGGAACAATTTTTAGCAGCATGTTTTCATTCAACTTCAGCGACTCGACGATGTTGGCACTATTCCCTGAGTCCATTGTTGCCGTATTGATCTGCGCGCCGCTGGTGTTTCTTACTGCTGGCAGCTGTGACTTGGTCAAGGACAATAGTCCCGTTGCTATCGGGCGAGACATCTTGGCGTTTTGGATTTCCATGATGGTTATCCTTATCTACAATGGCAGCCCTTTTCTATATTTTCAGTTTTGAGAGCAACCTTGTTTGAAAGCAAACCAAAATCCAAACGACTGCTGACCAGAGCGATTCGCAATTGGAGCATCGTTGTGTTCTGGTTACCTTTCGTTGTTGTCTTCTTCGTTGATCTTGGTGCTCGTTTCGATCGTGAAGACCTACGGTTTCCGGTCCCTTTCGAATCCGAACCTCCCGGTCACCAACCGAAATCCAACCGGCTAAAGTACTCCGGTGATATTCTCCGTCTTGCGGGCGTACCATTTGTTGACAGCAAGTTTCCGACGCGGACTGAGCTGCACGTCACAGCCAATTCCAAGGGTTTTCGTGATAACGAAGAAATTCTAAGTCAGGTCCCGGACGTAGTTCTTTGCGGTGCGAGTTTTGCTGATGCTGGGAGACTCAATGACAGCACACTTTCGGCCATGTTGAATCGACGAGGAAGCTTCACAGTTCAGAATCAAAGCCTCTCCGGGCAGGGCGCAACAGCATCTGTCCTGCGCTACTTGTTGCATGACGACACCGCATCTTC
>JAJRYU010000327.1 GCA_024275615.1 Planctomycetota bacterium | reverse complement strand
TGGAGCCTTGCGCGTGGGCGATGATCAATACCGATGGTCTGAATTGGAGAAAGGCCACTACCGAGTCTACGATGCCTTGAGTGGGCACTTAGGTCCAGAGTTTGATCTGGAAGTCGGATCAGAGGACACAGCTCTAAACCTGGACCTGGAACAGTGTTTCACCTTACAGGTCAATCTACAGCTGCCTGCTCAAGTGGATCCCAATGACCTCAAAATCAAATTTATTCGGGACGAAAACCCATGGATGACAACCCTGAGGCGTGACCCGGACAATCGTTGGTCACTGCGCTGCCCTTCACCTGGACCATTCCGCCTCATTCCGCACCACCCCCTTTGTGAACTGGAGTCACCTTCCCAAATCGTAGAAGTGTCCAACGGAGTTAGCGTCCTGGACCTGCGCCTCGTCCTGGCGCCTCGTGTCAACGTGGTCATGCCACAGCAACTCGCGCACGCGATTGAGTTGGCCAAGTGCCGTCTCTTTGTGAAGAGTGTCGCTCAGCCCAGGGAATTTTCGGCCCTGCCTCTGCAACGGTTCGATGGCAATCTTGTGGCTGGCCGCATTCCCGCTGGCCTGCAAGATGTGTGGGTCGACCTAGGGCAAGGGCCCGTGCGTTTTCTGGGTCGCCGGCGACTCATCCCTGGTGAATCGCTGGTCTTACCGCCGGCCATAGAAGGTAGCATTCTGCGAATAAATCCTCCCCCTCGCGCCCAGCCTGGGCGCGAAGTAAGCCTATCCCTACGCGCATTAGACCCTCCTTTTCAAAGACGACAATACAGAATTAGTGGGGGCCAAAGGACGGAGATCTCTGATTTGGGCGATGGTCGATTTGAGCTCAAGATCAGTCCTGTGGATTTCCAATTCGGCCCTATCCAGACTCGGACGATCACACTGGATCGGACTCAAACCACCATCGTCGACCGTTGATCTCATGAGTTGGCGCGTTTTTCGTGGATCCTTCTGTTTCCCCCCGCCTACTTGGCCACACCGGTGCCCGTGATCGGGAATCGAATGAGCTCCTGCCCGATTCGGATGGTGACTCGCGCTTTCCTCGCACCAACACCTTTGGGACGGAACTCAATATCGAAGGATGTCGAGCCGTAGACTGAAACCCTTTTGGCTGGACGGTGCGCAATGCGAAAGTCCTTGGCGTGTTCGCCATCAATCGTCACTGATTTCTTAGGGCAAGAGATCCTCTTGTTCTCTAAGTTGAAGATAAGGAATGTCTGACGTTTCCGTTTACCCTCAGAGACAGCACCGAATTGAGTATGGTCAAACGTATTGGGAATTTCATCAGCGCCACCAAGACGAACGCCATTGCCTTCGACAACAATACCGCCAATGGGCTCAGGAGGTGCGCCCTCGGTCACCCAAACTTGAATCGTCTCACGGTCAATTTCCTTGCCATATCTTACTGTCAGCGCGATTTCATAAAGCCCGGGTTTGGCGAAAGTATGAGTGAGGCTCGCTTTGTGATTCAGCTTCTTCCAGGACGTGGCCTTGCCTTTTGGTTTCGGAGAATAGAATTCCCAGCCATGTTCTACTTTCCCTTTCGAGGGCAATGATCCCTTGGCAGACACAGTCACGGTGAAGGGAGCGGCCCCAACTAAGTCTCCATGATCAATATGTGCATGGACAGGCGGTTTCACAGCGAACTCAATATGTTTGGCCGCATAGCTGTTGCCGGCGGTGCCGTCGGAGGCAATGATTGTCGCAGAGACACGGCCGCCTGGCTTCAAGCGCGGCACCTTAATGCTGTAGACGTTGCCTTCGATCTTTCCAGGCTCTCCCGCACGTTTGTAATAGCTTATGGGCTGTCCCTCTGGATCAACAGCAGCCAAGGTGATGTGTACGGTCTTGCCGGATTTCACCACTTGATCTTGCAAACCAAGCAACACAGGCCTCCGATTCGCGGTTGGAGAATTGTATTTGTAGTCGGCATAGCCAACACCCGACGGCGGCAAGTCTCCTCGTAAGCGATAGACGTTGATGATAGCTGGGTTGCCATCGTGAACGCCGTTATTGGCGATCAATGCAATAGCCGTTCGCCCTTCCGGCAAGTCCTCGTCCCAGGGAATCTCAATCTCCCATGTGCCCTTTTCATCGCCGGGAACGCAAGTTGTCCTATGATTGCCGTAGAGCAACTTGAATCGAAAGGTAAGGGGGCGTCCACCAAGGTCATAGGATTTATTCGTCGAAACAGTGATCGACACATCTTCGCCGGGTTTCTGGAGAATCAACGCTGTCTTCTTCAGGCGGTAGGTAGCCGCCCCACCTTCGACGGTGAGTTCATCCAAGATCGCTTCGGGAGGCAAGACTGTCATATCTTGTGCCATGCGAATCATGTTGCGCATGTGAGCGATCTCGTCATAGCGATGGTACTCGATGCTGAGGTTGCCACGCTCTGGGCCAGCGTGGCCATACTTGCCCTTGAGTTGATCCTTGCGGCCGACAGCACGATAGGCCACACGATGACGCAATTCATGATCGTAGGGGACTTCGAAAGGTAAAGATGCTTTCCAGATATAGAGCAGTGCGGAAGGATAAAGACCGTTGCGCTTGAGCATCAACTTGCTCGTTGGTGGAAGGTAGCCGCCAACAATCATCATTTTGGTGATCGCCATGGTTTCGCTGTTCGACGATCCCACGGAATTGAAAAAAGTGGGCATAAGCGCCAACACGAGATCCTTGGTTCGGTCGGCCCAGTCCTCGGTATACGAAGCGTGAGCGGGCGCAGTCACCAAACAATCTGAAAAGTAGATCCGCTCATGATCGACTGGCATCTTCGGGTCATAGCCATTGGTAATGGTATGGGACATGGACGTCGTTGACTGATGCACAAAATTTATGCCACATCGTAATAGGTCTGCAGTCTTGCGCATCTCAACAAAGTGGATGAAATGGTCGAGACCCTTGGGTCGCAAATGAACAGAGCTGCCATCCGTGGTGGCATAAGTTGAGCGCACGTAACCGTGTAGCCCGGACCAACTGGCATAGACGTCGTCCCAAATCCCAGAGAATTCTGCCGATGGGCTAGCCTTCGTCTTCCAGAGAATGGCTTTACCTTCCTTGAGTGGTCCATCGGGATAGATCCTTGAGGCGACCGGAGGCGGAGTCAGAGTGACAGTAACAGCCTCCTTCTTCTTGCCGTTTTGAACCATCGACTTCACGTTCCGGATTGCTGTGTCGTTGTCCCGCCAGATCCGCCACTTCGAATGCGTGTAGTAGGGGTTTTGGATTTTCGGGCCGTCGGGCAGTTCTTTTGCCTCTTCTTGCGGCGCAATTCCATCAAGCGCCAACAACTTCTCCTTGCTGCGATTGCGGCCATACTCAGTATCAGCATAGTCACTGCGCAACTTTCTGAGCTTCTCCGCCATGGCGGCGTCAGGGCGTTGTCTTACGATCTCACGATAGGCGATGCGGGCAGCAAGTTCCTCTTGCCAATGAGTTGCTTTCGACAAGTCTTCGACCCAAGTCGCCAACTCTGGGCCAATTGCGCTAGGTGCGAAGGCTTCAGCGATAGCCAGGCAACGGTCATAGCGAAGAAACGCTCGGTCACGTTCGACGTAAGTCGATTCCTTCGTTAGGGCCGCGATTTCTTTGATCTCTGCTTGAAACCACTTCTTGAGAGCACGATTCATGGAACTTTTGAGACTCTTCAGGTGAGTCGAATTCTGAATTTCTTCGGCTGCTTCGAAGTCGTCTATTTCCTTTTTTGCATCCAACCACGAACCAAGACGAATATCAGCCACAAGTTTGGCGAATTCGGACGGCACAGAATTCCGAAGCACCTGGGATGGCGCACGCTCACTCACAGCGATAGCGTGCTGGATGACAGCCATGTGAGTTGGTGTCGCGCCGCTGTGGCCACTCCCCTGCACTTCGACATAGCGAATCTCTGGGATGGCTTGTTGCATAACTAAGGCATGCTGGCGACAAGTTCGGCGACGATTCTTAAGTATCGCGTTGGTCACGAAAGAAGGAGTTTCGTTCTCGCCAGCCATGACGAAATAAGGACAGGGTGGATAGTTTACGCGCCCCAAGGACGCAGTGGTCGAAGCGCTAATGAGAGCAGCCGGGACAAACGCGGATTTGGTTCGCAAGTATTCTGCCATAGCCGAACGCACCCCCATGCCACCGGAGGAATGACCAAAAACGACAACTCTGTTGCGGTCAATCGGCAATAGTTTCTCGCTGAGAAGCTCATTGTAGGCGTCCATGGTGTACATGTTTGGCGACAAGACGATGACGGGATGTTGCGTTGTAGAAATCTTCGCAAACCGCCGTCCCATGCCTTTGCCTGAAGCGCCATCTTTGCCGCCATGATAAACAATGAGCAGGGGATAGAGTTTCTTGCTGTCAAGTCCATCTGGCACAAAGAGATGGAATTCCGCGACCTCGCCCGGAGTGTGTTGCAAGAAGTAACCTCGTTTGGGTGGTCCCCCTTGACCCTCGTGACGAATTGAAAATCGACCTTGACTCGAGGTCTCTCCTTGCCACGGCGACTGATAGATCTCCGTATTGAAAAGTGTCTCTTCCTGTCCGTGACTCAAGCTCGGAAAATGAAGGAGAAATAGGAAGACAAAAATCACTCGCAAAGAAAGGAAAAGGCGCATGACGGCTCCAGGAATTTGCTCGGCAGGGAAGGTCGCGGCGATGCGGCCAGTGCGATTCTAACAGTCTGTGCCGCAATATTCACGACCTTGAGGCCATCACCGGCAGCATGTCCACATAGTATCCAGAACTACGTTGGCTCGCTCTACTCGGACATTGAGACCTATCCATCCTGAAGTGCCTGCGCGTGACCGTATGTGACAAGCAATCGCTCCCACACATCGAAGAGAGATCATCGCGCGCGAGTGGAGTCCCCCACTTCTCGCCTGCTCGACGCCGGGTCTCTTGAATCTAGGCCAGAACTCCTTGCTTGTTCTTCAAGACCTGGACGACTGCACCGGTCATGGCTCACATTCTTTTTGAGATCCGCCTGGGCATTCTGCGGTGCCAAGACAAAAGGAAACCGAATTTTACTCGGCAACAAGAGGGAACCATGAGGTCTCAATTGGATCGAATCCACTATTCGCGATTCTACTTCGTCGACTCAGAACTAAACCGACTCATGGAAGCAGCTTGCCTGCGACCTTCGCGCTCTTCAGTCTCGTCAGGACTGATCTCCGCAAGAGGACGCCGACCGGATTCATAGAATTTCACGAAAGCTTGAACATGCTGCAGGCCCATCTTTGGCCAGTAGTTGTAATATTCGCCTAATTCCTGCACTGAAGCATAGCCGCTGGGTTTGTCTGGAGCTTCTTCAACTATCGCTCGAATTCGCGCCTCGTTCTCTTTGCCAATTATCGCCACAAGTTCCGCCAGAGTACCGCCTTCTTTAAGAACTGCGTTTCGAAGAAACCGCCAGGTTTTCATCGCTATGGTCTCATCGCCGAGAAGTTCTGTGAGTTTGTGGAGACGATAGAGATTCGACATCCTCAATTTCCGCATTCTCTCTTCATACTTTGGATGCCTAACCAACTTCAGACTTGGAGTAACCTCGGCGATAAATGCGCGTGATGCCTTCCGAGAACGGAGAGATTCGAGTTTCGCTTCTGCCTGTCCCAGTTCAGAGATCTTGGCGGCAAGCTCTTGCTCCATCCGTCGAATTCTTGCTCGCAACTCAGCGTTCGTTTTAAGAAGATCAGTGACTCGATTGCGGAGTTCTTTGCTCTTGGATCGAGTTGGCATGGTATTCCGGATTTGATCGTCCGCAATCTCAACATCGGTAGGTTCCGCGCCAAGGGAGTCGAAACCGCCAGGGGCGAAACAACTGGCCGCAAACGTTAGCAGTGCCACGATTGATGCTGTGATCGTGAACGAACAGAGCACTACGCTCTTGTTGGAGATTTTCATCGCCAGTCCTTCATAAGAATTGTCTTCTGGACACCCTACCCAGCCAAGAGTGCCATGGTCCTGCTCACCAAGTGTGTACCACGACTCTTCAGGTGTGGAGAGTCTCGCACTGACACCCTACTCCCGTGAGAGGTCGAGTTAGGGGAAGAGACTGGCATCGATTGCTAAATGAATCGAGAAAAAAGTACAATTCGGAACGAAAACGTTCTCTGGCGGCGAGAGGATTCTACTCGTCCGCATCGGAATGTGTTACGAGAACGAAGCTGGCGGCAAGGAAACCGCAGGCTTCAGGTTTGGAAAATCATTTTCGACGCGGGCCTTGCAGCTTCCCTTTGCAGACATCGACAAGGACAAATCTCATGAAGATCATCCTCGGTGCGATTCTCTTACTTTTGATGACTTCTACCTGCATGTCACAAGACAATGTCAAGCTTGTCGCAGGTGGCAAGAAAATCCGCGGAGAAATCATCGCAGAGGACAAGACGTCAGTCACCATTATTACCCGTCTGGGTGAGCGCCAGATCATCAAGCGTACGGAAATCAGAAAGATGCGACGGGGTCGCCCGATCTCAAAGGTCATTGTGGCGCGCCTGAAAGCCATTGATCAATCTGCCGCCGATCAGGTCTTTGTCGTGGCACAGTGGGCATCAACCAAAAGTAGCTTGAAGGGAGATGCAAAACGTCTGGCCAGACGTGTCCTTGCACTCAATCCTGAACATCTTGCTGCGCGGAAGATGTTGGGGCACGTCAAAGGTGCCGGTCAATGGTATGAGGATGCAGAGAAGGCCGAGCGCGCTGTTACCAAGTTCTTCCAAAATGAGGGTCGAAAGAAGTTCAATAACGGGTGGGTCCTCAGCAAGGACTTCGAGGAGGTTCAGGCGAATCCGCAGGACTGGATGCTCGTGGATCAAAGATGGCATCTCACCAGCAAGATAATGACGGCAAAGGGGTTTGTCCTTTGGAACGGAGATTGGGTTCCTCCGGAGGAGAAAGACTTGGTCTCCGTTGCTGAGAGTATTTTGCGCAACAGCAAAATCGCCACGCACTTCGCACAGATCGGTGTCAACAAAGTCTGGCACTATGGAAGCCGTAAACAAGCCCTGGACATCGCTAAGATCTCGGTCAAGACACGCGAATGGGCAGCCGAGATATTCACGGAGCCATCATTCAAGGAGAGACCAACTAGCTATCATGTCGTCCTTGAGACTGCAGAACAGTTCCAGACCTTTCTTTACAACAATCGTGACGTTCATGGATACTCAAGAGTAGGAGCAGATCGGCACAAGGCTATCCTGGGGTTCTTGGCTTACTACCTCACTTTCGGGGACCTCGGTGGCATGCTGAGACTCCGTCGCGGGGAAGAAACAAGAAACCTCATGGTATGGGACATGGGCAGAAAGCTATGTCGACGGGCATGGCACGGAAGTATGAACCGATTGCCGGCCTGGATCCCTCGCGCCGTAAGCGTTCACGCCGAGATTGCTATCCTCGGCAAGTCCGATGTCACGGAGTACAATACATCAAAGTACGACCGCACAAACACGCATCAGCTTGAGAATGGAACACACAAGGCGGCCCACGCTAAAGTTCTCGGCCAATTGAACGCCGGAAAAACTGTCACCGTCCGCGATCTTTTCGGTTCATCGGGGACGTCTCTCACGAACAAGAAGCTGACCTGGGGAACCGTCCTTTTGTCTTACCTGCTCGAACAACGAAAGCCACAGTTCGAGGCCTATGTGCGAGATGCAGAGAAGACCATGAAATTGGATGCAAGGTTCACGAAGCACTTCAAAGAGTCCTTCGAAGAAATGCAAGTCCAGTTCGAAGCGTGGATTCGGAAGTAATTTTCGTGTTCGCAACGATTTTAGATGCACTATCCTCGATCGAGCACCCATCAAGTCTGGCGCCGAGGCAAGACTCTCTATGCCAAATCGAAAGATTAGTGCATGATCTTTTTTCGGTCATTGAGTGGAGGGCATGCATTTGAGTGCGCAAGTCTTGCGTCGTTTCCTGTTCCTGGTCGTTTTGGCAGGATACTGCGGCACCATCGGTGCCCAAAGAACACCTTTTGTCGAAAAGTATCTTGCCGCCGCCAAAGCGGCGCACAAGGCTGGAGACGCCAAATCGGCACGCTCGAACGTCCAACTCGTCTTGGAACGGGCAAGCGACCATGTTGAAGCTCTGGTCCTCATGGCTCGAATTGACTTGGAGTCTGGCCGCAAAGACCACGCGCTCTCTGGCCTTGAACGCGCCCTGCTTCTAGGCAACAGCCTAAGTTCCCCTTCTGATGCTGAAGTGGCCGCGATTGAGGTTGCTGGCCAGCTCCAGGCCGAACATGACAAGCGCGCCGAAACTGTGCGCCTGGACATCAAAACACACGGCAAGTATTTGATGCGAGAGGTCCTACGGCTCGAAAAGCTCAAGCTATTCATCACCTCCTTTCGTCTTCTGAATCGAGTCGAAGAACTGCAGGGCAGCACGACCGAAAGCCGTGAGATCCGTAAGCGCTTGCTCGCTACTGGCCCTAATGACATTGCCGTCGAAGACATTGCCGGCGGCTCGGATCCCCTGGCAGGAGTTTCCG
>JAJRYU010000326.1 GCA_024275615.1 Planctomycetota bacterium | reverse complement strand
TTTCTCGATGCAGAAGTGACCCTCGTGGACCGCACGTTCAGTCTCGACAAAGAAGACGTTACGCTGACGATCAAAGTTCAAGAGCGCACGCCATACACGATTCGATCCATCGAATTCAAAGGCCTCAATCGTATCAACGAAGAGTCTTTTCGCGCCGAGATGAAGAGCAAAATCGGTGGACGCTATGAACCGGCTTTTAACCTCGCTCGCGACCAAAATTTGATTCGAGCAAGGTATCACGACCAAGCATTCATCAACGTCAGAATTCTCAATGAAACCAAGATTCTCTTCGAGGGTTTTGAGGTAGACGTCAAGATCACTGTCGACGAGAAACAGCGTGTTCGAGTTGGTGAGGTGCGCATCAAACATAACGTCGAGACTCAAGATCGCGTCATTCGACGCCTGCTCGATGACTTGGTGCCGGGCGCACCTTTTAACTTGAACACTTTTAATCGTGCGCAAAACCGCATTCTCAACTTGCGCTATTTTGAACCGGCCAGCGTGGCTTTGATCAAAACCGATATCAGGATCGCCGATTTCGACGACTACAAGAACATCTTCATTACGGTTGAGGACACCGATCGAGAAAACGTCAAGGACATCGAGATTCAAGTTGAAGAGATTGACACCGGCTCGATTAGGTTTGCCGTTGGCGTCAACTCAAACGCTGGTCTTGTTGGTGCCATTGTCTACCGCAAAGAGAACTTTGATCCTTTTGATTTGCCGGAGAATTTTGGCGATTTCTTCGACGCCTTCACCGGTGGTGGACAATCACTGGAGCTGGGCTTCTATCCTGGCATCAACATTTTTCAGCTGCAGGCCACTTATACTCACCCGTTTATCTTTGACAGCCAGTTCGACCTCACAGCCAGTGCTTTTAGAAGGCTCAGGCGCCAGAGAGATTGGAATGAAACCAGAACCGGATTCAAGCTGAGTGTTGGACGACGAATCGGTTTCAATATCTCGGTCGCTGCTACTTATCGTCTCGAATTCGTTGATGTCGATCGGATCGACAATGGCGCAGCCCAGATCGCTTTCGATTTTGAAGGCCAAAGGCTGGTCTCAAGTATGGCATTTTCCTTACGCATTGCTGACTTGAATGACTTTCGCCGGCCATCGGAAGGATTCAGAATTGATTTGAGCAATGAATTCGCTGGTTTGGGTGGCGACATCAATTTGAACAAGTTCAATTTCAATGGTGAGTACTACCAGACCTTGCACACGGATTCCGAAGATCGCAAGCATGTGTTGTACTTCAACGGTCATTTCGGCTACGTCAAAGAGTGGGGCTCGTCGAGCGATGTACCGGTTTATGAGAGGTTCTTCGCTGGCGGCCAAGGGTCCGTGCGCGGGTTTCAATTCCGTGGTTTGGGTCCCACCGAGAACAATTCACCTGCAGGTGGCAAGGTCCTGTTGACGGGGTCTTTGAACTACCTGTTTCCCTTGTATGAACAAGTTTTGGGTGGCGTTCTCTTTCTTGACACTGGCTCATTGGCACCCGAACTCGACTCTGCTGAACTCTATGACTTTCGGGTCACAGTTGGCTTTGGTATCAGGCTGAAGATCGACTTTCTGGGGCCTGTCCCATTCGCTATTGATTTTGGTTTCCCATTGGTCAAAAAAGATGACGATCGGACGCAGCTCATTAGCTTCAGTCTTGATCGCAAGTTTTGATTGTGAGTTTCTTATTTAGGGAGGAGATTCCCATGTCCAAGAGTTTGAAAACTGTAGCTGTCTTAACTTTGGCGACTTTGTCGCTCTTCATTGGATCGGAGCTTTTTAGCTCGTCAGATCCTGTACAGGCTGATCGCGGACTTGGCCTCAGAGCACCCAAGTATGCCGTCGTGGACATTCAAGAAATCACTAACGACTACCTGCGCAATAGCGGGCAGTTGGACAACCTGCGCGAAAGGGAGGCGCAGCAACGCAACGTTCTCAATATCCTGCGCCAAGAGATTACAGCTCAAAAAACGAACTTGGAAATCTATCCACCGGAAGACGACAAGTATGTTGACGCACAGGTGATCATTGCCATTAAGACAGAGGAATTCAAAGTGCGCCGCGAAGCTCTTAAGATCAGGAGCAATCGCGACAAGGCTCGCTTGACTGCAGAGATCTATCAGAAGGCTGTCAACAAGATTGAGGAGTATGCTCTTTCAAAAAACATCGACATGGTCTTCTTGCGCCAGCAAGGTGGTTTGAAGGAACTTTCGATGGAAGAGGTCTCATCCAATATCTTGGTCCGCAGCGTTATTTACGCTCACGACGACCTCGACATTACTGAAGAGATCAAGACGCTTCTAAAGTAGGTTCACCTAACTTGCGCTGCCAAAGCACAATTGCCAAACCGGTCACGTTACGTGGTATCGGACTCCATGGTGGGGAAGAAGTTAGCCTCACCGTGGAGCCCGCTGATGCCGATATGGGGATCGTTTTTGTGCGCACGGACTTGGAGGGCGCCCCCGAAGTTCTTGTGCGCCACGCTGCCGTCGTCGAGCGCAGTCGTCACACCGTACTCAAAGCTGGTAGTGCCGAAGTTCACACAGTGGAACATTTCTTGGCCGCTGCCGTCGCTCTCAAAATTGACAATCTTCGGGTCAAAATTGACGCGGCTGAATTGCCCGCGGCCGGCGGCTGTTCCCGGGAATATTTCGCTTTGTTGTCCCAGGCGGGTCTTGTCGACCAGAAAATTCCTCGCAAGACTTTTACTTTGGACCAAGCCATTACCGTGGAGGATGGGG
>JAJRYU010000325.1 GCA_024275615.1 Planctomycetota bacterium | reverse complement strand
TTGATTTCATCACGAAGGCTCTCCCCCGTTGTGTGGATCCGAGAGTGGTTCGATTCGAATCACGGGCTCAAGGTCAGCATGTCTATCAGTTTGAGTTCTCTATTGCTGCCGGTGGTGGTGTGGTGGAGCGCTATGGCAGCTCCGCTAGTGGCGAGGTCAAGATCTTTCGCGACTTAGCTGGATCCAATGGCATTTATGAGCGACCAACGGCGATGCCTTTTCTCTTTCTTGCCGCCAATATTGTCCGCGTGGAGAATGAAAAGAAGATCCTAAAGTGGATCTTTGGCAAAGAATTTGACCCCCATCATCACACGCTCGTGGAAGTTGATGACGTCGATACAAGTGGCTTCATTGCTCATCAGCTCAGCGAAGCGAAGGCTGTCTTTGGTCGTAGATCGAGTGCAGAAATCATCGAAGCAGACGTGGACGTGGCGGCCAATCGAGTCTTGGTTGTGAGTGAATCCTATGCCTTGGGTTGGCGCGCCTATGTCGATGATCGTGAAGTGCCAGTCCTGCATGCCAACTACTTCGCCATGGGAATACCAATCCCTCAAGGAAAGCACCGAGTCCGTTTGGTTTACCGGCCGCGATATTTTGATGCATCCTGCGTGCTGGCTCTAGCCGGGCTAGCACTTTGCTTTGTATTCTTCTTGGCCAAGCCGATGCCAGCTCTCGACGACCTCGCCGCTTAAGCGAGAGTTGGCCGCTATCGACGGTTGCGCGGTTTGCGGCGCTCTGCAGCCCAGGGATCTTTCATTGTGCGAATCCATGCCATCCACGCCGCCTCGAGCTTCTTCTTGTCGATGTTCTCGAAGGCCTTCTTGGTGGACTTGGTGCCGGCTTGAGAGTAGAGCTTCATCTTGTCGGCCAGGCTTGTTTCGTCGGTCATGAGCTTTTTGACGCGCTCAGCTTCCATCTTCAGTGTGCGGTAGTACTTGGGAATAATCTCGCGCCAACCTTGATGATTGGCAGATTCTTCACTGCGCAGCAAGAAGAAATTCAAAGACCAAGCTTCGGCGTACATCTGGCCCATCACGCGAGGGTTATAGAATTCCTTGCGCTTTGCCGTGATTAGTTTCTCCAGAGTAATCCATCTGTCGGGCCGATCTACTGTGCCCTTGACTCTGGGAATGCGCCAACGGTTAGGGCCGATTTCCTTGAGGCGTTTCGAGCCGCGATAGAACACACAACCGGAAAAGTAGTCAGCCATACCTTCGTTGAACCAATAGTCCGGTGAGACCTCTGCCAGACCATTGAAAATGTATTGGTGGAAACCTTCGTGGTAGAGAACGATATAGCTGTCTTTTTCAGCTTGGCGTTTCGAACGCGAACCGCTGTCTTTCGTGGCATCGTAAAAGACGAGCTCTTGATGTGCAGGATTCCAGTAGCCAGCCGATCCCGGGGGGCCACCGTATTTTAGGTACTCCTTAACATCCTTGCAGATTCGCACGACGCTGACCGCGTCGATGTCGGCCACCGGAGGAAACATTTTTTCGTAGTGAGGCTGAACGGCCTCCAGGTCGCTGACGATCTTATTGACGAGTTTGGTGTTCTTGGTGTGGACAAGGACGAAGAAGTTTTTTGTGTCAGTTGCCTTCCAACCCTTGACCATGGCTTGCCGGGCTTTGATACGAAAAGGGATACCACGGAGTTTCTTGTTCTTGTAGTAACTGGCAGAGGTATCGCGGACCCGAACGAAACCCTTGGGTTTGTTCATGCTGCGACCCACCTTGCGGTAGGACTTTTGGAAGTACTTGGCGACGTTTTCGTCGCAGAAGCCCAGGACTCCCCAAGTTTGGTTCTCAACCTTGCGGATGAAAAGGAAACCAACGGGTTTGTAGGGCGACTTCAAATAGACACGGTATTCAGACTCACCATTTCTCAGTCGCGCTTTCGTCGACTTGGTCAGAAGCCTGCCGCCGTAACGCTTCTTCATGAAGTCTTCCCAAGAATGAATGTCGTTCTTGCGCTTCTCGTAGTCGGAGAAGTTCTTGATGACGTCTTTCTTGGGTTTCTTGACCTCTTCTGGTTTTTTGCCACCTTGGCTAACAGGGGTTGGCAAGGTGTCTTTCTTGACGGCCTCGGCGTCGTCCAAAACGAAGGCTAAGAACGTCTCCGGGCGCCGACCACGCTGTTTCTTCTTGACGCGAAAAGGAGTCTTGCGGTCAAAACGTCCGAGAACCAGGTGCTCGTCTGGTTTAACCGGAATGACCTTAAAACCTTTGTCGTGAAAGAGCTTCACCCCGGTCTTAGGGTGCGTGAAAGTGCGCCAGCCAGGAGGGGCTTGCCCTGGAGCCTCTGCAGCGAAGAAACTGAGAAACACGAGTGCCGAGGCAACGAGTTGGATTCGTAATTGAGTCATTGGTCCTGTGACTATACAAAACAGAGGTCCTGTTGAGTTGAACTCGGGAGATTCCTGGATGTTTCAGAAAAACTGGAGTCACGTAACCCAAGCCTCTGCTATGACTTGGTTTCCCACAAACAAGGAGCTCTTACTCTCACTTTAGGGCGCAAAAAAGTGTAGAATCACAGATCACGGTCAGTGGCTTTTGGGAGATGATCAATGAGAATTTCTTTGCTGGTGCTGTGCTTGGCAATCCTCGCTGGATTCGCCACAGCTCAAAAAGACGATTTCAAACGCGAAGGTGACGTGAGTGCGCGCCAAAGAAAGGACCCTCTGGAGGGCAAAGTCCCGCCTCAACTCAATGTGGGCAAGTGGTTGAATGCACAAAAGGACATCACCCTCGCCTCGCTCAAGGGAAAAGTCGTGGTGCTTGATTTTTGGGGCACCTGGTGACCTCCGTGCCGAGGTGCCGTGCCGCATCTGATTGAGCTCCACAAGAAGTACCTTAGCCAAGGACTCGTCATTATTGGCATCCATACGACCCGGGGTGCTGGGGCCATGGCCAAGTTCGTAGAAGAAAAAGGTATCCCCTATCCGGTCGCCGCAGATCTTGGTGACAAGACAACGGAAGCCTTCAAAGTTGATTCATTTCCGGATTACTACCTGATTGATC
This sequence comes from Planctomycetota bacterium, assembly GCA_024275615.1. Classification (GTDB taxonomy): domain Bacteria; phylum Planctomycetota; family DRQF01; genus S139-23. The sequence goes on along the minus strand of JAJRYU010000325.1, from coordinate 4,489 downwards.
GTGCTGGCAAGCTGCGTTTCGCTGATCTTGCGAATAGCGAATTGGACCGCGCTATCACCACTTTGCTTAAGGAAAAGGCACCCAAGGCCAAACCTGTCAAGAAGCTTGATGCTGTTGACGTATTGAAGAAGGCCCAGGCGCGCGCCAAAGCCGAAAACAAGAACCTGCTGGTGCACTTGGGGGCTCCGTGGTGAGGTTACTGTGGTCTGCTTGAGGAGTTCCTCGGCAAGAAACAGGTCAAGTCTCTTATCGCTCAAGATTACATCGATGTGAAAATTGACACCGAAAAAATGAAGAACGGGGCGTCCCTCGCTTTGAAGCTCAGGGGCAAAACCGGGGGGATTCCTTGGATTACCATTGTCACCCCGGACTTGAAGCAGCTTGTGAATAGTGATGGACCCCAAGGTAACATTGGTTGTCCAGTGACGGATGGCGAAATCGATTGGTTCATGACAATGATCGCCAAGACGGCCAAGAATCTCGATGCAAAGGAACAGGCCACGATCAAGGCGGAACTCACCAAGCACGCTCTTAAGATTCGAAAGCGTTAATCTTGTATGACCTAAGGGCCCCAAGGTCACTTTCTTTCATTCAGGCTTCGGATCCATGATGCGTTTCCTTTTTTTGCTCTTGGCCAGTCTGGCTCCTGCTCTCGGGGCTCAAGAAGCGGAGCTGCTCTCCGTGGCAGCTCCCCGCAACCGGTGGTATTGCCAAGGAGGAAGCGGGTCCCGCAGTGGCCTGAGCTTGGCAAAATCGTCAGCAGGCCAACTCGTTGAAGATTGGATCTATCGCTCACCGGCACGCTTTCTCGTTCCCAGTTTGGTTTGGGATCAACATCTCGTGGTCTTGGAGGAGATGCCGAAGGCTAGAGCCATCATCAAGGTTCTTGACATTGATAATGGCGCCATCTTGATGAAGAGCGCAGATTTCCCATGTGCCAAGGCCAGCAAGATGAGCATTTGGGGCCGCACGATTGCTATCCAAACAGACGCCCAGGAAATCAGATTCTGGCGCATTGGCTACACGAGGATCAGTCGTGGTCAACGTTTGGTTTTGCCAGGGATCGTCCAGGATTTCTTGGTCCACAAAGGATCGATCTACATCACGGCTGGTGATGATTTGCTCGCTCGTACTTTGGGGCACAGCAAGAACCGGTGGCGGATTACCGGCGGATTTCGCGGTCAACTTGCGATCGTCAACAGGGACGTATTCGTGGTTGACTATTCCCGTTGGAGCGCCGAGCTAAAAGTCTTCGACGCCGTCAGCGGAAAGCAGATTTCCCAAGTTGAAACTGGAATTCGTTGCCCGACGCCCAAACCTGGCATAGATTTTTGTGGTGCCATTCAAGTGGGGCAGAAGCTCGTAGCCGTTCGGTTGGCGAGTCCTTTCTCTTCACGGCTTTCGGATGAGAAGGCCAACACTGTTTTTTTTGCCAAACACGGCAGTGGCAAGACCATGTCGCTTGCGAAATCCACCGAGGTGAAGATGACGGGCACCGCCGTTCTGCACGGCAGAACCGCTCTATTTCGCGGGGGTATCAGGGCCGCTCGTGACGGCATCATTCTTTATGATGAACGACGCAGCGTGTTTCGAGAAATGATATCAGCCAGCGATCGTGCCGACTTGCTTACCAAAAAGAAGACAGCGTGCATCTTGTGCCGTAACGTGATCTGGGTGAATGACTGTGCCTTTCGTGTGAATGATCTGCGCATGCTGCGCCAAGGAGGCGATCGCGATTTCGACTCGGCGATTCCAGTCAAGGGAGGCATGCTCTTTACCGCCAATGACCACCATGAGTTGCGCGTCATGCGTGATCCCAGCTATTGGAGCAACCGTTCTTCACGAAGATTCGGCCCGCCCAAAGGACTTGTTGATAGCGGACGTGCAGTCTTGCGCAACGGTAAGACTATTGAAGGACAGATCGAATTTGATGTGGCGAAAAAGCGCCTGACGAAGATCCGCAGGAACGGTAAGAAGAAGGAATACGATCTTGATCAGCTCCTTGTTCTTGAAGATGACAAATCGAACGTTGTCATGGCGCCCAACGATTCACTTCTGCTCTTAGGGTTAACCAGGTTGGACTATCTTGACTTGGCCAAGCTCTATGAGAAAGTCGTGATTGAATCTCTGAAGAGCAACGACGCGACATTGACGGATTTCTACTTGCGTCGTGCTTCCGCGTATGGTGCCGATGAAAAGAACATCGCCAAGTTTCGCAAACGTCTCACGACATTGCGCAAGCGCCGCAAGATCTTGCTGAAGCCGAAGTTGGTGACCAAGGCAAAGGCCAGAGAAAAAGCCGGGCTCAAGATGATTCGTGAAAGGGTTTGGACCCGCATCAAGAATTTTCCTGCGGACACGCCCAAGTCCCTGCAAGTACAGCTGTTGACCGTCTTGTTGCGCGATCTCCCTGGACACAAAGAGGCCGCCGAACTGGTGAATTCTTGGTTACCCAAGGAAGTCCAAGGCAAAGGCCAGCTCAGCAATCCCGCCGCTTGGCTCGATTTCGTGGTGGCGGCAAGTCAGACCAAGATCAAGATCATCAACCCGCCGAAGGCCGACGCCAAGGCTACTTCGTGGGATGAGGGACTCGTAGGGGCAACCCAACATACATGGCGCAAAGACATCTTAGGTGTGCGCAGTAAGCGCTTGCTTGTTCTGACTCCGCTCAAAAATCCTTCGCAAGTCGTGCGTTGCTTGGCCCTTGGTGAGACCGTGTGCGATGCACTGGAAGAGACCTTCTCCGATGGCACGAGGAAACGATCGAAATGGCGCCCTCTTGTTATCCACCTGTTCCCTACCCGCAAGGACTACATTGCCTACGGCAAATCTCGTGGCATGAGGCAGATCGCCAACACCCTTGGCTTCTATAATCAGCAACAGAACATCACGCGACTCTACCTACCCGATTCTCCAGAAGAGATAGAGGCCTTGCTGGGGACGTTTGTCCACGAGCTCACCCACCATTGGACTTTCGAGCGTTGCCCTCTTTTTTCCACACGAGATGCAGCACGCAGTATTTTTGGCAATAGAGGTGTTTGGGTGGTGGAAGGGTTCGCCGACATGGTCTCCGACTACATCTTTGACCCAGAGATGCGCACGTTTAATCGTGACAACCCACGAGCTCGTTCCTTAGATGTCGTCGCGAACGCTGCAGACAAGCAGCTCATTGACTGGGGGACTCTGCTTAACATGTCTCATGCCCATCTGTTGGAACTCTCCGGTGAACCACGACCGGATCTGCAGGTGAAGTTGCATTGGATGGTTGGGCTGACGGTCAACCAGAGCCCGGTCAATGTGTTTTATTCGCAGTCGGCAGCTTTGTGTCATTTCTTGATGCGGGGGGAGGGTGGCAAGTATCGCAAGGAGTTGCTCAAGTTTGTCGCCGAGTTCTATCAAGGCAAGTCAAGAAGTTGGTCGGCGGAGAAAGCACTCGGCATGTCGCCGGAAGAACTAGGGCGCAAGGTGAGAGCTTTCGCTCGCGCAGAATCTCGGCGGGAACCGAGGCCCAAAAGCAAAGAGATGAAATAAAGGCAAGCAACCGAAACCTCTGAGAGTTTTCGACTGCATTGCCTTGAATGTTCAACTGCCGCAAGATCGTGAAAATGCGGGCTTAGCAGTGCTCGTTAAACATCGACTGAAGCACTTCTGCGATTTGTGCAGGTTGGCGCCCTTCGATGTCGTGGCGTTCCATCATTGCCACACACTGGCCGTTCTTGATCAAACCGATTTGGGGCGAGGACGGGCGGTATCCCAGGAAGTATTCGCGGGCGCGTTGGGTGGCTTCGGTGTCATTGCCAGCGAACACGGTCGCCAGTTTTGGTTTCTTTTCGGTGTTCATGGCCAGGGTTAGTCCTGGGCGGGCTCCGCCAGCAGCGCAGCCGCACACGGAATTCACGAAGACCAAGACGGGCTCGGCTGCGTCTTTCAAGACACTGTCAACTTCGGCAGCGGTTTTCATTTCAATCGCGCCCAGGTCTGCTACTTCAGCGCGCATTGGCGCGACCATCATTTCATCGTACATCGGGTCATCCTTTGTCTGTCGTTTACGCCTGATAAATAACTTATTGCTTGGTTAATGCCAAACCGGACCCCATGGCGATTTCTCCAGATTGCGCCAAGGTCACGCCCAAGCTTGGTTTGGAGCAATAGGCGGGCATAATATACCCTGAGCCTCTCTGCCCTAATGGAGCCCACATGGCCGATCTAATTCCTGTTTCCGTGCTGTCGGGTTTTCTTGGCAGTGGAAAAACCACCTTTTTGAACCGAATTCTCCGAGGAGATCACGGCAAGAAGATCGCGGTTTTGGTCAATGAAATCGGCGAGATTGGCGTTGATGCGGCTCTCCTTGAGACCGAAGAGAGCTTCGTTCAACTCGATAACGGCTGCATCTGTTGTTCGTTGAATGAAGATCTGCCCATCACTTTGGCAGAGATTGCCAAACTCGGTCCCGTGGATCATGTGGTGATCGAGACCACGGGGGTGGCCG
>JAJRYU010000324.1 GCA_024275615.1 Planctomycetota bacterium | reverse complement strand
GATGAAGGCTATGACGTCGTTAGCCAAAGCAGCCTTGATCCGGCCAATATCTGGGTCTGGACAGGTCCAGGATCTCAGACGCTTAGATGCTTCAAGCGTGAAGCGAAAAAGCGAGTCAAGACCGGGATGCCGGCCGTTCACTTCGAAAATGAAGTGGGGGTCGGCGGGAAGCATCGTTATATGACATATGGCGATGATTCAGCGCTAGGCCCAGAATACTTGCGGGACTACGCTGACGACAAAGGTCGAGAGCATTGGCCTGACTACATCATTGACTACGCCACCGGCCGTGAAGGGCCGAAACCGTTCCGTGGCGCTGCCGAGCGAAAATCTTACGAAAAATTGACTGGCCTTCGTCATGCCGAGCATGGTGAAGAAAAAGATGACCCAAGGAGAAAGAAAGATGCCAAGCGAAATAGAAAGAATGGACGCTCTCGTCAACCAGCGGGGGGCAAACCCAGAGCAGTCCCAGACGGATCATAGCAACGAATCGGAAAACGTCGAAATCGACGAAGGACTCGACACCATCGAAGAGACAGAGTCCGATAATGTTGAAGAAGTTGGTATTGACGGCATCGACCGCGAGGACCTAACTCCTGATATGCAGGAGAAATATGACCAAATGGTGAAAGGAATGAACGCCAAGTTCAGAGAAGCCGCCGAGATTCGGAAATCTGCCGAGAGTGATTCTCAGAAGGCGAAGACGCTAGACGAGATGATGCGCAATCCTGAGAAGCTGAAAGCATTTGTTGATGCTATGAATGGTAGCGCCAACAAATCTGGTGAAGGCAACGATGTCGCAGGTAGCGTTCTCTTCGGAAAATATGCAGACGTTGACGTCTCGGAGATTTATCAGGAAGAAGACTTGCAGGGCATATCTGCGGTAGTGTATAAGCTCTTCCGTGAGGAAATGGCACCATTAGTGGATTCATTTAAGCCTTACTTGCAATACATCGAAAATCATGCAGCGTCTCAGCAGACAAAGCAATGGACCGATATTGCAGAGAAATATCCCGCTGTTGCTGATAAAAAGGCAGAAGTGGAAAAGATGATGGCCACAGGGTTGTCATTGAAGCAAGCCGTGTTTGCCGTGGGTGGTGAGGATCTCTTGAAAACGCCGTCGGAGACAAGTTCTCCCAAGAAGGCGCCAAGAGAGCCAAGAACCCAGCTCACAAAGCCTACCGTTAACGCTTCCTCGAACGGTGCCCCAAAAGGCACCGGATACCGCGCCGAGGTTGACAGAATTTTTGAAGAATTCCGGTCTCAGCGTTAGAGATTTCTGAGGTAGTCATTTAGGAGCAAATCATGGCTACAGCAGCACGGAATAATTCCGGCAATTATGACACCGTTTGGACCAACACCACCGAAGCGTGGGAGAATGATCCAGAGAATTCGTTCGAGGACTTGGTGTTCCTCCAGACCCCAGCACTTGCCATTTTCCGGTCACAAGCCGATGTCAAGCCGCTGGGGTTTTCAACAACCGTTCGTATCAATGAGCATCGTGGAACAGGCGTTGCCGCCTACGAATACTACGACAATGTGTCGACAGCACCCCAAAAGGGTAGCCAGGCCGCATCGTTCAAGTATGCGCAGTATTCCGCACCGATTGCTCTTTCCGATCAAGAAGCCAAAGAGCTTGACACAGCCGAAAAACTCGCCGATCACGTCGATTTCGTCATGAGGCTGCAAGCTGAAGAGTTGGGTCAGTTGCTTGCTGAAGACATGTTCTTCGGAAACAGCTCTGACTCGAAGAAGATCCTTGGACTTGAGCAGATGCTACCAGCATTCACTCACAACAAGACTGATGGTACGGCATCAACAGCCATCACTGACGTCCTCAACCTTCGTTTTCAGTCCAAGCAAGCCAACAACACCTATGGTGGTATCACGAGGAAAGCATGGACTAGCAACGCGGTCCCTGGCACTTACTGGGAAGGCAACTCTGTTGACCTTTTCCAAGCAAACATTGCCTACAGCAGCGGCGCACCCAACGATTGTCTTCAGAGGCTCATGGATGCTCGCGCCTTGGCGACTTACGGCTTGGACAAGCCCAACGTGATGTTCTCTTCTTACGCGCCATACCGTGACTACAAAGTCGCAGCCATGTCGAATCAGCAAATTCGTAGTGGTGACGAGATGCTTGATGCGCATTTGACCTTTGAGAACGTCATCTTTGATGGCATGACTTGGTTCTGGGACGACTTCTGCATCGCGAGCGGCGACACCGCCTCTGTCGCTGACGAGCCAAACATCTACATGCTCAACACGAGGAAAGCGAAGATGGTCATTGACTCGCGTCAAAACATGACCATGTCGAGCAAACGTGAGCCTGTAGATCAGATGGCATCCGTCAGGCATTTGACATGGCGTGGCCAGTGTTTGAGCCTGAGCAATCGCTCAAGCGTTCGTTTGTTTGGATACAAGGCTTCATAGGCCATTTTATCTGGGATCTAAACCGATGGTGGACTTCTCATCCATCATCGGCGTTAAACCGGGAGTAACAAAAATGAGAATTTCACGATTGGGAGGCATCATCGCCTCCAATGATTCTTCGCTAAATAGCGCAGATGGCAAGATTGAAACGATCTTTGAAGCTGACGGCGCGATCGCTGTTGGTGGTGTCGCGAAGCTGGACGTTACTGGCAACACAGACTGTCGTCTGGTTATTGCTGGCGCTGCCATTCTCGATCATCGCCAAGCTGTTGGCATCTACGAAGGTGAAGGTGGAACAGGTGCCGTGGCTTCGGTTTCCGGCACATCAGGTAAGGCCGCTGTGGATGGTGACGTCATCATGGTCACTACATACGGCAAAGCTGTGGCGCTTCAGGATGGCACCACGGATACAATTCCTGGCGAAGCCCTTCAAATTGAAGCTGGTGCTACAGGTTACCTGATCGGTGGTGTGACCGCTGTGACGAATGGTGGGACAAACTCCGTCCTGTTCACTTGCATGGAAGCTGTCACGACTGATGGTGCCGCTGGATCTGTTTTCTGTCATTGCATGTGATGGGTGATCCAAAAGAATATGTTCGATGCGCTGATTGCGGTCGGCTACACCTTTTGGGCACAATTATGAAGAACCGGGGATGCCTCTGTGGATCGAGAGACGTTCGCAGGACATTCCCGGGTCTCTCTTTTTGGGAACGAATAGGAGTAATAATCGGATGGTACAGGTGACTGACAAACCAACAAGAACTTGGAAGATGCCATGGGATATCCCCAACGAACGCCTTGCCAATGGGCCTTGGCATTTGCAACAGTGGTGCGTAAGCACTGAAGCTGGGCATTTCGTCATGCTCTGCAACAATATCAAAAATGACAAGGGAACTTGGGTTCGTGAAGGTGAATTCATCGACAAGTTGCGTGGATTCTCGGCTCAACACATTCTTGAGCGCACGGACCTTGACCGCATCTACCGCATCTCAGCGACAAAGGGCATTCCGCTCTTGGAAGCTATGGTCGAACACGTTGGGAAAGAACAATTTTCGCCATCGTATATCGATGCGATCCATGCGGCTCCCAAGCGTTACGCCGATCCCAAGTATGGTCCGGCAGTAGCGCCAACAACTGACAACGACTTCGCCTCTTACGAAGAGGAGCCACCTCCTAAGCCGACATACATGGTCGAGGCTGAAGAGAAAGCGAAAGCAGCCAAGAAGAAGAAGTCAAAGAAGAAAGCCTCAAAAAAGCAAAACATCGGCGATGCTCTTCTTGAGCGTCAAGCAGCCGAAAAGGAATAGCAAATGGCTCTACAGACCGTCACAATCGGGACAATTGCTAACTCAATAGCATTCCACCTGACCAACTCAACATCGGCAGACACCGCGTTGCAAGGTCAGATTCAGGATGCTCTTGGGCGCGTTCTCCAAATGATGGTCTTAGAGTCAAGAATGCCAGCGTTTCGTCGTGAGGCGACATTGGCATTAGCAAGTGGCACCCAGGACTACGACTTGCCGGATGACTTTGAAGGCATGGTCGAGCCTGGGATGTACTACGATGCTTCACCCAGAGAGCCCTTGTACTATTACGAGGAACAAGAGCGCGTCAGGTTAAATCTCACAGAACGCCTATCGTCTAACGGTAAGCCCTATGAGTACACAATCAGGAACCGCGACTATGCTGATGGACTTTGGCAAGTTCGGTTCATGAGGACTCCAGACGCGATTTATACCGTAAGGTACACGTATTTCTCCTCTCCTATAGTTGTCGATAACACTACAACCACAGGGACAGACTTGGACTGGAGATTCCCTCGTGCATTTGTCCAAGGGCTTATTTTTGGGTCTTGCTTGGAGTTCCCGCAGTATTTGGGAGCAGATCAAACGAATGTTTATCAATCGAAGTTCTTAGAAGCCATCCGTGGCATGAAGAAGAACCAGAAACCGATTGTTGGCATCTCGAATCAGCAGAGACCGTATCAACTGCCTGCGCATCATGGAAACAACGGAAACCATAACTCATGGAAGTCGGACATCTATTCCGGTTCCCCACTAAGGTAGTGATGAATGGTTCGGCGGACATTAGTATCTCGTGTTGATAGATTCGCTGGTCTTTCGGATCGAGCCATACCGTCTCACAACTCCCGCATCGAATGTTCTGACTTACTGAACATCGACTTCAGTGAGCGCAATCTTCAGAGACGCCTAGGCTTCACGCGATTAACGACAGCACAGATGAAAGATAGCTCGTTGCGATTCAACGGCTATGATTCATTTGCTCGAATCCCCCATCATTCTGGTTACGTTCCGAGTGATGACATGGGAGTGTGGCTCCATGCTAAACTGAATAAAATGCCAGCATCAGAGGTGACGTTGCTTGGCAAGGGATTCGGTACTGGGGCTGATCGTTTTTTTCAGTTGAGCTATGATCCATCGATCAACTCGAATCTTGGTGGATGGCGAATCAGGATCTATGACGCCACGGCAACATCGTTGGTCACGGCCACTTTGAATGATGGAGATGCCGGGTACACGCATCTTGGCCAAGTTCGGCACCTTGTATTTGACAGGAACGCGACTGCCAATTCGTTCGACTTTGCCGTATACGATGATACCGGCGCCTCGATCGCATCGACAACGATGACAGTTCAGAGCTGGATAACGAATACGCAGGATTGGATTCTCGGGTTTGACTCTGTTGACGGGATCTCAGTCAGAGCGGAAGGTCATTCGAGCTATTACACTGGTTTGATGGCCGAGCTGTTGATGACGAACGAGTCCGATGCTGACACGTATAGCGTTATCACGGGTCGAGAGCTAATCAACGATGCAAATCTCAACGAGCTGACAGCCAAGAATTACACTGGCTACTGGAAAATGAATGACGGCACGGGCACGAGCCTTGTTGACCTTGTCAATGGCAATGATGGCATCATCG
>JAJRYU010000323.1 GCA_024275615.1 Planctomycetota bacterium | reverse complement strand
CTTGCATGTCCATTTGGGTCGCTGTTTCCGCCGCGCTCATCTTCATGACTTGGCGATAGGTAATCACACGGCGGAATTTTTCCGGCAACTTCTCAAGGGCACGCTCCAACATTTGGAAACCCTCTTTTTCCATGACGATCTGGCTGGGGGTGCTTTGAGCCGCTGCGACGTTGTCAGCAATCTCAAACGTCGATGTGTCTGCTTCCGACAGTGATTGCTGCAACGACAACTCATGGGGTTGGCGCTTAGCTGTCTTGAAAAAGTATTTGTCGAAATCCTTGATCTTCCAACCCACAACTTTGGTCACCCACTTGAAGAACGAGTCCGGGTCGGAGTATTCAAACTTGTGGAAATTTTTGTAGACCTCGATGTAAATCTCTTGAATCACATCATCGGGCTCTACTTGCGCTTTGAGTTTGTCCAGCATTTGCAGCCGAACGGCAAGCTTGATTCGGGGGTAGTAACGCATGAACAGCAAGTCGAAGGCCTCGCGGTCGCCACCGTGAATCCTAAGGACGAGCTGTTGCGTCGTTCCATGGTCTTTTTGTGACATCACTCTTGTCGTGTCGGTTTCAGCAAATCGGCGCGATATGCTTGCGGACAGGTTAGCCCACCCAACTATGTTCGCATACTTGGGGCAAGTTCCAAACCCTGCTCTTCATTCTACTCGATGGCAACGAGTTGAGCAGAGAGCTCCAAAACAAAAAGAGAACGTACCCAGGTGGCCACATGGACCGCTGAAAAGCCAACCATGTAGAACCCGTGGGCCAGGTGGGGTATTTCCCCTACTTGCTGGAGGAATCCCAGAATGGGACCCAATATGCAAGCAAAGACAGCGACGAGAACGGGCCAAAACAACTTGGCCTTCAACTTCACCGCGAGACGCAAAGCATCTCCGTTATTGGGGTCCTTCTCCGTCCTGGCTTTCAAACGGGCCGTCACACCGATGAGATGGAAATAGGGCAAGAGGTATACCAGCGGTAGAAACAAGGTTAGCCCCAAGCCCCAACGGATGTGACCACTGAGATGTGCCGCCGCCGGTCCAAAGAACCCGTCTATGAGGAGAGCCGCCAACCCTAAGTTGGCGGCCCAGCCCAAGATCTTGATCAACGTCGTCACTTTTTGTTCGTTACCGCGGTTAAGTGACTCTTGGCGGCTCGCTTAAAACGTCTGGCCGCCTTGGCCAGTTTTTCGCCGAACAAGGCGTCGTCTTTGGCGGTGTTGAAATCCGTTTTGTAGAGGACTTTGTCTTTCTCGAATGGATCGACAACAGCGTAAACAGGGTTAGACGCTGTACCCGTAAGCCGGTCGCGAAGTAAGGCGAATTCCTCTTTCCGTGGACCTTGGCCATCCGTGTACAACGACAAGACCACCATGCCATTCATCGCCGCTCTTGACTTACCGTTCTTGAGGGAGAACACACTGTTCTCCACGAATCGACAGTTCGGTCAGGTGTAGCCAGTGAAGTCGACAAAGACCGGAACGCCAAGCTCGCGAGCACGAGCATACGCGGCTTCAGGGTCGTCCTTGATATGGTTGTTCCAACCAAGAAGACCACCGTCACTGGAATCTTCCAAATTCGGTGGCATCAAGCTTTCCATGAGGGCCGGCATCTGGTTGCCTTGGGCGCCACCCATGGTGTAGAGGCCCAAAACGATGAGACCAACAGCCACCGTACCAGCGATGCCGCCAACCCGCTCCAATTTCATGTCATCTTTGAAACGCACCACACCGAGCAAATAGCACCCGTTCATGATGAAAATGATGACCCACATCCACAAAATTGAAGTTCGTGTGAACACACCCAAAGCAAAGTAGGCGTCCATGGCCCCGATAAACTTGAGCGCAAAAGCCAATTCCAAAAACCCCAGAGTGACCTTCACGGAATTGAGCCAGCCACCACTTTTGGGCATGCTCTTCATCAAATTCGGAAAGAGCGCCAGGAAGAAGAACGGCGTGGCCAAAACTAAGGAAAAGAAGAACATGCCGACTACGGGCAGCAACCATTCTTCACTCTCGGCGGCATCCACCAATAGGGCCCCCACCAAGGGTGCCGTGCAAGTGAAACTGGTCAAGGAGAACAGCAGCCCCATACCCAGCGTGCCACCGATTCCGCCCTTGCCTTGAACGCCACTGGCTTTGTTCATGAGAAAGGCTGGTGGACGCAACTCGAACATGCCAAATAGGGACAAGGAAAAAAGGACAAAGAGAAGGCCAAAGAAACCCTGCAAGTAACCGTTCGTGGCCAAGATTTGCGCGCCGGCTGCGGCAAAGAGCGAAGTAAATACTACGCCAATAACAACAAAGCTCGTCACGATACCAACGACGTAGACCGTGGGCAGAATCAGGGGATTCTTGTGGTCTTTCTCCGCCTGTTTGGTGAAAAAAGACATGGTCACTGGAATCATCGGAAAGACACAGGGTGTCAAGAGGGCCAAAAACGCCGCAAGCACAGCCTTCAGGATCCAAGTCCACATGCTCGGGAGGCCGAACTCCATCGGCACGACGATGTCGGACGCTTCCTTCTCAAAAGCCACACCATCTTGGTCCATGGGAACAACAATCGAGAGCTTCAGGTCAGCCTTGCCACGTTTGGCCAAATCCGAAGCAATGATCTCAAAATCAACTTCATGGTGCCTGCCCGTCTTGTCGGTTCGAACCGCGACGGGTTCGATCTCTCGCACACCTTTTGAACCCGTAGATTCATCGATAAAAATCTCTGATAAACTTTCGAGCTTGACCTTGTCTTGGGTGGTAAAACGAATGGTCCCTCCCACCCGCTGACTTGCGCGAACTTTGTTGGCATCCATCTCGACGACGACATCCTCGAGCTTCCAGTCGGGAGGCAAAGGTGGCAACGGTTCGGGCTTGGGTTTCAATTCATCAAGCTCGTCTTTCAAATCCAGGATCTGCTCATTTTGTTTCTGGACAAGTTCCGTGAGCTCGCCGAATTTGCTCACCAAGAGCCGACCAATTCCGGCGCTAATGCCGCCGGCACCATCACTGCCCGCACTGGGCGTGCTCGCTCCGCCCAACGTGATTGCTGCTCTAAATTTGAGGCTATCCGGGGGCAGGCAGGCATTGACATCGCAAGCCATGAACCCCATCTCGCCACGGACGTTGAGTTTGCCTTTGAGCTTGCCACCGAACCGGACAGGAATGCGAAAGACCGCTTCACCTTCGTGCCAATAATTTGTGTCACCCCAAGGTTGGACTTTCTTGTGCGGTTCGCTTTCTTTGACCGGACCATCAAAGGACACTCCAGCCGTTTTCAAACTGAAGACTGTGGGTTCTTGGCCCGAGTGCTCTTCATTGCTGTAGATGTGCCAGCCCGGTATGACCGATACCGTCACCACAAGCTCGGCAACGCCACCCACCTCGATTTCGTCGGGTTCGAAGACGGCCTTGGAAATAGCAACTTGGGCTGGCCCCCCTTGGGCCCCAAGGAAACTAGCGAAAAGGAGAACGAGCAACAGCCCACTCAAATACTTCATTGGCTCACTCACGTGGAAAAGACAGGACAGACACCGTTAGGTGAGAACGAATGACTTTACGGAAGAATTCCGTTGGCATCAAAAGGGCGTCCTGAAGCGCAATCAGGTACAAAAGAGCCTCTACGGCCACGAATACAAGCATCATAGCGCCTTTTGGCCCTGGATGTGCGTGCACTTTTGTCGCATAAATCTACAGAGAATTGTTTTCTTTCTTGGCGTATAAGCTCACGTATCTTCTATTAGGCACGGTCGTGTGACCGGACTCATGACGAAAGCGAGGATGCCATGAGACAAGAAGAAAAGTATCTGACCATACTTGACCAAGCATTTAGCCCCGAATTCGAAGGCCTCAATGCCGGTGACCCGGGATTCACGGAGATCGCCGAAACGCTGTCAAACGAGCTCTATCGACTGAGCATTGAGTTCGGTGTCAGCTTCAACGCCTTCAAGGCCCGCGTGATGCAAGAAGTTCTCGACCATTCTCGCAGCAGTTGTTCGGACTTGGAATCAGATCAAGGCAAGGCAGTAGCGCCTCTCTTAGCTCCTGCGCGGGCTAATCTGGCCATCCTCGTCTTTGCCTTCGAGCTCATGCGCGACGATGCGGAATTTGAAGCGGAATAAAGCCCTTGGACTAAGATCAACATTCAAAGAGGCCCTCACCCATTGCATGGGTGAGGGCCTCTTTTATTAAGTTCGATGTGTCGGGTCCTTCACTCAGGACGCAGAGTAGACCCCGGTTGACATAGGTTGATGGCCCATTGTAGTTTCTCTTTGCTGCTGGTTGTTGGGGAAGAGTCTGAATCGAAGAACTGGGCGAGAAGAAGTGTGACCGACTGTGTAGGAGAGATTGATGATGATGTTGTTACATTTGCCGTTTGTCGAGGTGGGAGTCAGTCACACTACTTCTACTGAACCCATTCCACTTCTATAGACTGCATGACTCACCAAAACGGCGCAGAAAAGCCGCGAGAATCCTCAACTATATTTGTCGACAGGCACTAACTCCTTTCATCTCAATCAGTTCAGGCCAATAACAAATGCCAACAATTTGCATCTTTGCCGCTTCCAGTGATGCCTGCCATGACAAGTACAAGGTTTGGGCTGAAGAAATTGCGGCAAAACTTGCCACCGATCATTGGGATTTAGTTTTTGGTGGAAGCGACATGGGACTCATGGCCGTCCTCGCGCGCACTTTCAAGTCCTTGAATCGACGAGTCATAAGTGTGATTCCGCACGAATTTGACAATCGCTGCCTGCCATTCCCAGAGTCTGATGAAATCATCAAGGTCCATGGGTTGCGCCTTCGGAAGCAAGAAATGGCCACCCGTGCGGATGCCTTCTTAGCATTGACGGGTGGCTGCGGCACACTGGACGAATTCAATGAAGTTCTGACGTTGAAACATCTCAACCTTGCCTCCGAGCCCTTGGTGCTCTTCAATCCCGATGACTATTGGCGGCCGTTTCTCGACATGCTGGAACGTATGGACCAAGAACGGTTCTCGCGAGTCCCCTCCAAGGACCTCTTCGTCTCCGCTGCCACCGTCAATGAGGTCATGAATGCCCTTCGATAGTCCAGATCTACCCGGCTTGCTCTCATGGTCGACGAATCAGCCCGGAGAGCCTCGATTCAGGTGCTATACAGGGGCGAGTTTCGCGCTATGATTCATAAGGTATGAACATGGATCGGATTTCAGCATGAGACGTCGCCTCCTACCAGCCAAAGAAATTGTCAAGTCTTGGTGTCACGGACATCGCTCGCCTTCGCAAATCACCCGTCTTTTCGACATGGCTACTGCCGACGAGTTGCTCATTCTTCTGTGGCAATATCCCCGAAACGATGCCACGCTTTGTCGCTTTGAACTCTTGGAGCGTTTTTTCTTGGAGACCGGCAAGGAACAATCTCCTTACTTAGAGGCCCTGTTTTTGGGCACCCTCCGGGATTCGCTCGCAGATCTGATTCACTTCCTTGAAGAAAACGCCGCCGCCGGCCTGATGGAGACCCTCGCCTGCGACCGCATTGCTGAACTGGCGCTTCGCCAAGGGGATGGGGCAACCCGCCTGCAATACGAAGCAGAACTAGCAAAGCGTTGTTGCCAGCAAACCAGGGAATTCTTCCAAGTGCGCACACAGCTGCGGCAGCTTGACTGGGAAATCGACCAAGGCAACCTGCCGCTGGCAAGGGCGGCTTTGTCGGCAATCGGACCCCTCATCGACCACGCGCTGGGCTACGACATATTGGAATGCCAAGAGGATATCGCCCGACTCAACCTGGAAACCGCGGAAGGCGATCCTGATGCCCTGGCTGGCTATCTTGCTCTCCAAAGAGATGCCCGGCTTTTTGAGCACGACCGAGCACTTATTACCCTGCGCGCTGCCGATGTGCTGTCACAGCGTCACCAGTTCGCGAGTTCATTGGCGCTGCGATTGGACCTGTTGCACGACGAGGCCTATGCGCTGCCTCCACGCATGCGGCGCTCAGCGATACTGTCTTTGGCAAGCGACCTTATCAGTGGCGGTGAACAGGACGCGGCCATCATCGAACTCAGAAACGCCCAAGAAAGTGACACAGACGAGTGTTTCCGCGCCCGAGCCGTTCGCTTGGAGGCAATGGCACAAATACGAGCCGGGGACACAAGACGAGCCCAAATACTTGTCGACCAATTCAATTGCCGAACCGAAGACTGCGATCGTGCTGAGCGATCACTTCAAGTCCTGATTCGTGTCTGCCTCTTGCGTGCGCAAGGCGAATCGGCGGCGGCCATTGATACGGCCAATTCATATTTGAGTACCGCCAAACAAGCTAACCCAAGCGACCCGTGGCTACCACTTCTTGCCCGAGAGCGAGTTCGCATCCTCAGGGAAAGCAATGCCGGAGATCCTGCCCTTGTCATGGCTGCCCAGTCAGCCGTCCACATCGCTGCCGTCGCCCAAGATCCGGAGAGTATGCGTGACGTCTACTTCACTTTGGCTATGCACTACTCGGACAAAGCTGAAACCAGTGACAAGGCGATCGAAGCTTGCCGTGATGCTGAACGCTGCGCTCGGACCATCATGGAGACATTAGCTGCTGATCGCGATGTCTTGTTTCGCATGATGCCCAGTGAACCGCGTAACAAAACAGTCGTCAGTGCCCTTCTTGGCCGGCTGACGCAAAACGCGAGACGCGGTCTCAAGGACCTGTTCGAGCTGATCCGTAGCTTGGTCCGGCAATCCCAAAGCGCCAACGAACTCTTGGGCGCCCTACAGAGCAGCCAGCGTCACATTGCCCGTATTCTGGATACCCTGCCCATCGTTTTTTGGACCAGTTTTGGGGCAGCCAGAGGATTCGCACTGGGGCGAACCGATGGTGCAGTCAGGGAGATGCTTGGCCATAGCGCCGAGACGCTCCAGGCGAACAAGACCCTTTGGCTTGATTCCATTCATGTCGACGACAAAGACGCAGTCTTTGAGGCCCTTGGCGAAGTCGAAAGAACCCTCGGTGCACACACCGTTGAATTCCGTAGGCGAGCACCTGGCGGGCGCTCCCTGTGGATCGAAATGCAAATCCGTCCCATCATTGGCGAGTCCCATGAGGATGGAACGCTCTACGGAATTATGGCCGACGTCACCGAACGCCAGCAACTGCAACAATCGGCTATTCGCAACAAGAAAATCGAGCTCTTGGGGCATGTCGTCAACAATGTGACCCACGAATTCAACAACGTTCTTGGCGGCATCTTGGGAGCGGCCACACTTCTTGCTGAAACCCTCGCAGAAGACTCGGACAACCTTGAACTCGTGGACGCCATTGAGCATTCAGCGTTGCGCGGTCGTGACTTGACAGCGAAACTCTCGGCCCTCACCACCAGCGGCTCTACAAAACCAACACAAGTTGATTTGATTGCTGCTGTCAATGATGCTGTGGAACTTGCCCGCAGCATGGTTGCTTCCCGATTCACAATCGAGGTCATTGCCTGGGAAGAATCATTGCCTGTGCTTTGTTCACGAGAATCCTTGACTCGTTGCCTTCTCGACTTGATCCGCAATGCTGAAGAGTCTGATCCCGCGGATGAGAAGATTGTTCTCCGATTAGGATTGGAAGAAGGCAGAGCTATTGTCGCTGTGGAGGATCTTGGCTGCGGCATGGATGGCGAGGTCGCCAGACAGGCGCTTGACCCGTTCTTCACCACCAAAGACAAGAACCTCCACCAAGGTCTTGGTTTGACCATGGCCGACAAGATTGCCCATGAGGCCGACGCCAAGCTCACTGTTCGTGCCAATCCCAGACAGGGGACGATCGTGACCTTGTCGATGCCATTGCTTGACGGCCCAATCGACAACCAGATTCATGAAGAAAGTCGGAGTCTATTGCTCTCCCGTGGAGGCAAACTGCTACTCATCGACGATGACCCACAAGTCCTCAAAGTGAGCCGGGCCATATTGGAAAGAGCAGGTTTTGACGTCGTAACTGCGGGTGATGGTCAAGAAGGTCTGGATGAATTCGACAAGGAACCAGATTCTTGGTCTTTGGTCATCAGTGATATCCGCATGCCGCGCGTTGACGGCATCGCGGTGATGAAGGCACTGCGAAAAAGCAACCAGAATCTACCCATCCTCTTGATGACGGGCTACTCCGAGACTTCGCCCTATGCCATTGCCGACAAAGACAAATGTCTCGATGTCATTCACAAGCCATTTACCGCGGGGAGTTTCTTGGAACGGGCGGCCTTGCTGCTTGGACCATCGCAATAGTCCACAACCCTACTGAGCTCAGGTGCTATTCTACCATTGTGCCGATGTCATCACCGCCAGGAATGGTGTCCATGAGACCGGTATCGATGACCCCATCGGGCCCAGCGGAAATAACCCAAGTCCTAGCTTGCGCCTCCTTGCTCAACTCTTTCAGAAGGACTACGTAGCGCCTCCCCCAAGGATCTGGGTTCAAAGAATCGATGTAAGGGCCGCCCCATTTCTCGCCGATGCTCATCTTGTCGACTGAAAGAAACCAACTCAGATTACTGGCTTTGCCACCTGGATGGCTATTGAATTCCGGGGCAACCCCTGGACCTCTGAGCCAAGAAAAAGTCTGCTTCCCGGCTCGCCCGGCTGGCGCAAACCCCGTTTCAGCCTCGAATTCCAAGAGAGCGGCAGAAATTGCACGGCATTCGGCATGGGCCAACTTCTCTTCTTCTGATTGAGGATCTGGGAGTGGCCCAGGTACAACAACAGCAGCAACACCCAAGAGCAAGGTGACGGTCAAGATCAGTTCCAAAACGGAGAATCCCCGTTGGTATAGGCCCAGTGACTGGCGCATTCGATTTCTCTATGTGGACAATTGGCAATTAGAACAGTCCACTATCGAATAAGCGCATGTTACGCTTGAGGCGTGCATGATTTCTCATGCACGCCTCAAGGAATCGGCTTTAGATCGACTTCTGCCCGCTGCTATTTTTTCGGGCCAATCATCTTGCCTGGATCAACCGCAAGATCAAAATCCTCGGCACTCAGAAGCTTCTTCTCAAGAGCAACTTCCTTCAAGGTCCGGCCGCTTTTGAACGCCTCCTTCGCAACCTTGGCAGCGTTGTCATAGCCGATGACTGGATTGAGCGCTGTCACCAACATGAGTGAACGTTGCAGGTTGTCACCGATGACGTCGGGGCGGGGTTCCAGGCCGACGCAGCACAGGTCATTGAAGCTCTCACATGCGTCAGCGAGAATGCGCGAACTTTCCAAAAGATTGAAGATCATCATGGGTTTGTAGACGTTGAGTTCAAAATTCCCAGACGCCCCGCCCATGGTGATTGCCATGTCATTGCCAATCACTTGGCAGCAGACCATGGTCATGGCCTCACACTGTGTCGGATTGACCTTGCCCGGCATGATCGAACTGCCAGGCTCATTCTCTGGTATCGCGATTTCGCCGATTCCGCAGCGAGGTCCGCTGGCGAGCCAGCGAACGTCGTTGGCAATCTTGTTGAGGCTGCAAGCAAGAACTTTGAGAGCGCCGCTCATCTCAACGATGGCATCATGAGCCGCCAGAGCTTCAAACTTGTTTTCTGCGGTACGAAAGGGAATCCCCGTGTATCCAGCAATGTTGTTGGCCACTTTTGCCGCAAACTCGGGATGCGTATTGAGGCCGGTGCCCACCGCCGTGCCACCTTGGGCCAATTCACACAGGAAATGCATGGCGCCTTCGATACGCTTGATGCCATGGTCTAGCTGGGTGGCCCAACCGGAAATCTCTTGGCCGAGAGTCACAGGCGTTGCGTCTTGAAGGTGGGTGCGTCCGATCTTGACGATGTCATGAAAAGCATCAGACTTTTGCCTCAGAGTGTCTCGCAGACGAGATACTTCAGGTAGCAAGCGGTTAACGACACGGTCGGCCGCAGCCACATGCATGGCGGTGGGTATGGTATCGTTGGAAGATTGGGAGCGATTGACATGGTCATTCGGGTGAACAGGCACCTTTGACCCCATTTCCCCCCCGAGCATTTCGATGGCACGGTTGGAAATGACTTCGTTGGCATTCATATTGGTCTGAGTACCGCTGCCCGTCTGCCAAACGACGAGGGGGAAATGCTCATCGAGGCCTCCTGCAATCACCTCCTCAGCCGCGGCAATGATGGCGTCGGCCAATTCCGGCTCAAGATCGCCAAAATCCTTGTTTGCTGAAGCGCAGGCTTTTTTTACCGTCCCCAGCGCGTAGATAAATTCCCTGGGAAATCGGTGCCCGCCGATCTTAAAATTCTCCCGAGAACGCTGGGTTTGGGCACCCCAGTAGGAGGTCGTGGGGACCTTGATTTCACCCATGCTGTCGGTTTCGATGCGGTAATCCATGGTCAGGTCCTTCCCGAAATGACTGTTCACTGAATTTGTTCGCTTGGTGGGATTATAAGGACTCGAAACCGGCACACCAGACGGGTATCATCCCCAGTCCTCAGATAGAAAGCAGAGCCATGAGCGAAAAATTCATCTTTCAGGTCCAAAACCTGCACAAACGATACGCCGAAAATGAAGTCTTAAAGGACATCACCTTAGGCTTCTTTGAAGGCGCGAAGATTGGCGTTATCGGCCATAACGGCAGTGGTAAGTCCACCTTGATGCGAATCATGTCCGGGGAAGATACGGACTTTGAAGGCACTGCCCGCTTAGCCGACGGCAAAACTGTGGGTTATGTTTCCCAGGAACCGCCGCTCAGCATGGATAAGGACGTCTGGGGTAACATCGAAGAAGGCGTCTCCGAAATCAAAGACATCGTCAAGCGTTGGGAAGACCTGTCGGCGAAACTGGGTGACCTGGAAGGCGACGCCGCCGAAAAAGGTTATGCCGAATTCGATCGCCTCCAGGCTGAGATCGACATCCGCGACGGATGGAATATTGACAACCAACTGGAGCGGGCCATGCACGCTTTGGGCGTCCCGCCTAAGGATGCTCAGATCTCCACCCTCTCCGGTGGTGAGCAACGCCGCGTGGCAATCTGCAAGGCCCTTCTGGCGCGACCAGACTTGCTCTTACTTGATGAGCCGACCAACCATCTAGACGCCGACGCTGTGGACTGGCTTGAGCATCATTTGAAGGAGTACCAGGGCGCCGTCATCATGATTACTCATGATCGCTCTTTCCTGGATAACGTCCTCGATGGTGCGGATGGCTGGATGTTGGAAATCGATCGCGGCAAGGGGATCCCCTACAAGGGCAACTACAGTGCCTACCTCAGCCAAAAGACTAAGCTTCTCGACGTCGAAAAACGCCGAGATGTTTCAAGACGAAAGATCTTGGAGCGGGAAATGAGCTGGATGAAGCAAACGCCCAAGGCCCGTCAGGCTAAGAGCAAAGCTCGAATCCGTGAATTCCAAAGGCTCATGGACGAACATCGTAACTTCGACGTCAAGGATGACTCGGTAGATATCCCCATCCCTCCAGGTCCACGCCTGGGAAATCGTGTCATCGTTTTCGAAGACGTTTCGAAAGCTTACGGCGACAACGTCCTCATCAAGAATCTCACCTTTGAACTGCCACCAGGGGGTATCATCGGCGTGATCGGCCCCAACGGCGCCGGTAAGACGACGATGATGAAGATGATCACCGGTGAAGTCACACCCGATTCCGGCACAATTACCATCGGCAAGACCGTCAAGCCCTGCTATGTCGATCAAGGGCGCGCCGCTCTCGACGACTCAAAAACCGTATTTGAAGAAGTCACTGGCGGCACCGACGAAATCCCCTACGGCGATGGCACTATCAGTTCCCGCGCTTACGTCGGACGTTTCCGATTTCGCGGCAACGACCAACAGAAACGAATCGGCGAGCTTTCTGGTGGTCAACGCAACAGGGCGCAGATGGCAAAACTTCTGCGCCAAGGCGGCAACGTCTTGATGCTTGATGAGCCGACCAATGATTTGGACCTTCAAACCTTGCGGGTCCTGGAAGAAGCTCTCCAGCACTTCCCAGGATGTGCAGTTGTGGTAAGCCATGATCGCTATTTCTTGAACCGTACCGCCACCCACATTCTCGCTTTTGAAGGCGAAGGCGTCGTTCACTTCTTTGAAGGTGACTACGACACCTATGTCGATTGGAAGAAAATGAAACGTGACGAAGCTGGTTTGGGTGAAGAGTCCAAAAAGAGCAAGTATCGGAAGTTCTAGAGCCGATCGAGTTGACGGCACGACAAAGAAAAAGCCAAGAAGCCGAACCGACGTTTGGCGCTCCCGTCCGGCATTTTTAAGTCAAAGCGGTCTCTAAGTGTGCGCGTGCGGCGGCCAAAGCGGCCTCAACTTGGTCCGGATTTTTGCCACCGGCCTGGGCGAAGTCAGGACGCCCTCCACCACCACCACCTAAGACACTCGCGATCTCCTTCGCCAACTTGCCGGCATGGACCTGTTTGCCAGCAATGTCCTTCGAAGCGAAGGCCACAAGGGGTACTTTGTCACCGACCACATTCAACAACAGCCCAGCCGCAGAACCGTGGTTGTTGCGAATAGCGTCGGCAATAGCGGCCAATTCTTTTGCCGCCCCATCGACCTTGGTGACAATCACTTTGACACCTCCAAAATCTGTGGCTTCCGCAAGCAAGGTCTTGGCGAGCGCGCCAGCATCAGCGGCAGACTTTTGGCCGCCGCTCTTGCGCAGGTCCTTGATCTGCTGCTGTAGGGCCACAAGCCGCGGGAGCAAGTCATCGGGTTTAGTCTTGAGCGCCGCCGCTGATTGGCTCAAGAGTTGACGTTCGTGTTGCAGGCGTTCAATAGCAACCGAACCGGTCAAGGCTTCGATCCGACGGACACCGGCTTGCACAGCCCCTTCTGAAACAATGAGGAATGGCCCGATGTCTCCCGTCGCATCGACATGAATGCCACCACAAAGCTCTGTGGAGTATCCGCCAATGTCGACGACTCTCACGTCTTCTTCGTATTTCTCACCAAAAAGTGCGGTCACACCACGATCTTTGGCCGCACCTAAGTCCTCTAAGGTGGTGACCAGGTTCTTATTGGCCATGATCTTCTCATTCACCAGAGATTCAATTCGAGCGACTTCTGGCGCAGATATCGCCACTGGATGAGTGAGATCAAAACGAAGTTTGTCAGGGCCAACGAGGGACCCTTGCTGGGTGGCATGATCACCCAAGACTTCTTTGAGTGCCCAATGAAGCAAATGTGTCGCCGTGTGATTGCGCATGATCGCCATGCGACGAGGAACATCGACTTCCGCTATGACCTCAACGGGGAGCTCATCGGCGCTCCCTTCGCTCAGACTCCCCTCGTGAATAACAAGGGATCCTTCCTTTTGCGTCGACTCAACCTCAAAACAAAAACCATCGCCTGAAACTCTGCCGGCATCCCCGACTTGCCCGCCAGACTCGGAATAGAACGGGGTTTCAGCAAGAATCAAAAATCGGTCGTTGATGAGTTTGAGCGGTTGAGTGCGGAGCGAAACACCGTTGCCGCTGCCACACTGTCCTTCACGATAGAATGACGACTTGGTCGCTGGCATGCCTTCGATCAGTCGCAAATCAAAACGCTGTCCGAAACTGCCACTGGCCTTGGAGGCCATCCGGTGCTCTTCTTGAGCTTTGTCCCAACCCAAAGAGGCGACGGTGAGGCCATCTTCTCTGGCCATGAGTTCGACTAGGTCTCTTGGGAACCCGAAGGTCGCATAGAGATCGAATGCTTCTTCACCGGGAATCTCTGACTGATTCTTGCCCTTTACCTTGGCACTGAGATCACTGAAGAGGGCAAGACCGCGGTCCAGAGTCTTTGCGAACGCGACTTCTTCAGATTCGATCAACAAAGCGATGTGATCTTGCCGCTCCGCAATCTCGGAAAAGACGTCACCGAGGGCTTTGCAAACGCTGGGAACAAGCCGATAAATAAATGGCTTTGCCTGTTCCAGATTCTGCCTTCCAAAACGGGCAGCCCGTCTGAGAATCCGACGCAGGACGTAACCACGCCCTTCATTGCCTGGCAGCGCCCCATCGGCAAAGGCTATGCACAGAGTACGGATGTGATCAGCAATGACGCGGCAAGCGATGTCCTTGGGACTCTCCGTGCTGCCATGCTCAACACCAGTGTGTTCTTTGATGGCCGCAAAAATGGGAGCGAATAAGTCGGTCTCGTAATTCGAGTTCTTTTCCTGCAAGACCGCAACGAGACGTTCGAATCCCATTCCCGTGTCCACGTGTCTTGCGGGCAAGGGCTCCAGGCTACCATCCTTGTTGCGATTGTATTGAATGAAGACAAGATTCCAGATCTCGATGACTCGAGGAAAGTCGCCGTTGACTGCAGCGCCTGGATTGTTCGGATCTGGGATATCACCAGCTCCAGGACCACGGTCGTAGTGTATTTCTGTACACGGACCACAGGGACCGGTATCTCCCATCTCCCAGAAATTGTCCTTCTTGCCAAACCGGAGAATCCGATCCTTGGGGATGTCGGTGAATTCGGCCCAAAGTTCTTCGGATTCGCGATCGACTTCGAGCCCGTCCTCTTCGTCACCGCCAAAAACAGTGGCATAGAGGCGATTGGGATCAAGTCCATAGACGTTGACCAGAAGGTCCCAGGCCCAAGTGATGGCGTCCTTTTTGAAGTAGTCACCAAAGGACCAGTTGCCAAGCATCTCGAAATAGGTGTGATGGTAGGTGTCGACACCCACCTCTTCCAAGTCGTTGTGTTTGCCTGATACACGCACACATTTTTGAGTATCGCACGCCCGACTGTAGTCCCGGCTGCCTGTCCCCAAGAAGACATCCTTGAACTGATTCATGCCGGCGTTGATGAAAAGCAAAGTGGGATCGTTCATTGGCACGACAGGGGCAGAAGGCACCACTTTGTGGTCCTTGCTGGCAAAGTAATCGAGGAACGTCTGGCGGATTTCCTGGGCGGATTTCATCAATGCTTGCTCCGAATGTATGGTCGGAGACAAGCTAACATGGCCGCATTTGAGGTGGAAGGCTGGGGTAAGACTTAGCCCCGCCGCGTTGGCGCCCCAGAACCAGCAGCGCTGCGTCTCCTGCGGTTCGCACTCCGCTCCATACGCCTCAGGGCATTCTTGATGCTTCGGGCATTGGGGCCTTGAGGGTCGGCAACGAGAGCCCGTTGAAGCGTCTTCTTGGCCTCTTCTCCTCCCAAACGCCGCAAATTGTTCACGGCATTGCGCGAAATATTAGCCTCGCCACTCGCCAAATCAGCGTCGTAAGAGGTCAATATTTGTTGGTATTCCTGGGGGCTCCCCAGCTCTTTGAGAGACCGCGCAGCGGTCATGCGGTTGCGATTCCCGCCACTATCTGCAGTGAAGACTTGTCGCCAACCTTGGATGGCGGCGGGACTCTTGAGTGCCGTCAAGGCGTCAAGAACAGTTCGAAAGTCCGCGCCTTTCTTGCTTGGCAGCATGGCGACGAGATCACCTTCCAGGCCCGACTCTTTCACCATGTCCAGGACTGTCTGATCTGCACTCTTAGCCAAATTCCTGGCGCGGCGCATGGCTTCTCTAGCAAACGAGGCATCACCGTCATTCAAACTTTGGATGATCAAGCGCAGTGCTTCAGATTCTCCCGCCATGGCGGCATGTTCAAGCAGCCTGAGGCCTTCACGCCGTATTGAAGATTGTGTTGCAGAGATAAGAGTGCGCCCCAAGACAAGTTTGTCGCTAAGGCTGCGGGCCGTGCGGCTGACAACAGCACGCTCGCCGGGGTTCAAATCTTCGCCGAGAGAATCTTTGAGGCCATCAACGACGCCTTCGGTGCGCTCCATGATTTCATTCATGTCGTTGATCGTTTGGCTGAGATCAGCGACAGAAGCGAAGAACTTCTTATCCTTTTCTTCCTTGGACACATTGCGGCTCGCTTCGAATTCGGCAACCCGGCGCTCAATGAGCCTTAGGGCATGCTTGCGGGCAACACGCTGAGTTTCAGCACTGTCCGGTGCCTTGGAGACTTCGGTCTGGTCGAGGATTTCGTCATCAACAAGACTGGTACCCAAGAAGTAACCCGAAGCCACAGTCGCGATGAGGATGATCGTTGAAGGAATCAGTTTCATTGTCTAGCCCACTCCTTCTTTAGCGATTGCCTCGTCCGCGTCCAGTTCCACCGCCTCTTTGACGCATGCCACCGAAACCGCTGAGCGAGGCACCAAAAGGATCTTCTTTTTTGTATTCAGCGTAAGACGCCTGTTGATTGGCATTGAGGATGCCGTTCAGCTTTTGGTCACTCTGTTCTCTAAGTTTGCGGAAGTCCTGGCCCATCGACCGAAAGTCGAAGTTGCCGCCGGCAGATCGAGCTTCCCGCATGCGGTCTCTGGCCAAACTGCGTGCCTCATCCATTTCGATCATGAGAGCGCTTAGTTCTTGGACTTGCCCATCGGCGAGTCCTAAGCGTGTCTTGAAACGATCGAGGGTCTCTGTGCGACGCTTGAGCGCTCTTTCCTCGCGACGTTTCTTGGCTTCTTCCGCCCGGTTTCGTTCTTGATCGTCACGAAATTTGACAATGGCACGAGCCACCAACTCGTCAATTTTGTCGCCGCCAGGAATCTCAATGTCCTCGTCGCCATCAGCCAATTTGGCTTTCAGGTCGCCATTCAAGATGGCGTCAATACGGTTATTGATTTCCTTTTGGCGATCACCGAGATCGCGCAAGTCTCGTTCAAGGGGCCGAACGACCATGAGCTGGTCGGCGTCAGCCGAAAGAAGTCGTTGGGCCTGAAAATCGTCAAAAGCCTGTTCCGTTGCCCGTTCGATGTCTTCGACAGAAATCTGAGCCTCGGTCAAGTCGTAGCCCGAATCGGCGTGGCCAGCATCTGCGGCAAAATACGTCAAGAACGTCGTCATGACGAGGGTGATCGCGGCGGCGACGGCATAAGGGATGTAGGTCTTCATCAATCAAGTCTCCAGAACTAGGCTGTTCCCAGTCTACGGCATTCCATGGACACAGCTTTTCATTGTGCCACACCCATTAACCCCTGAGATCAAAGAAGGATTCGTGGCAAAATGCAAATAAGACCAAATTCATAAGACGTTATCTGACGGGGATTTGGGGCGGAGCACAGGGAGAAGAGATCGAATTTGCGAAGGAAATGTCCGGATCTATCCAGGACATCGAGACGACGATCTCATGATTAGGGTAGTTCGGCTCTATCGATGAGAACCACGCGGAACGAACGCATTCCTGATCGACGTTTAACCGCCACCACAACTTCATCGCCGCTCTTAAGCGAAGCGATTCGAGAAGAAGCCGTGCCCCTTGAGTTCACGTTCACCCCGCCAATCGAAGTGATGATATCGCCTCGGCGAATGCCGGCAGCAAAGGCTGGATAGCCACGCACGGCGTCAGCGACCCGGACGCCGCGGTTGATGTTGTAGCGTACCTTTTGCGTCTCGGTCATGTCTTGCAGTTCGACTCCAAGAAACCCAACCGGACGAGCCCCACGGCCGTGTCCATGTTCAAGAACGCAATAGCTCTCGCGCAAGAGTGCCAGAGGCAGCAAGAATGCGCCGTAGGGATCGGGAGCGCCGGAATCATTGTTTTCTTCCAAGCGCGGTTGAATGACCATGCCCAAGAGATCGCCGTCTACGTTCACAATGCCCGCCCCTCGATCCGAGTGCTTGAGGCGCAAGTCAACTTGAGTGACATTGGGGAAATAGACGAAGTTCGTCATCGTCAACGGCGGAATCCGTTTCGTGGCCCCAACGATGCCCCCCGTCAACGTCCAACGACGCTTGCGGGCAATTGCGAGTTGTCCACGCCGAGCAACCACATCCTTGCTGAGATCAAAAAACGCGTAGGGCTCATCACGCTCCGGGAGTCTCAGCATGGCAACTCCCACTGTTCGATCAACGGCGATGAGCCGAGCCACCTCGCCCTTGTTGCGCTGGCCATCAAAATCGAAAGAAATCAAAGTTCCAGGCGTATCATGAGTGAAGGGCATAGCTGGTACGAGAACATCACCGCTGGCCGAAACGATGATTCCGGTGAGGCGTTTGCGTGCATGACGTAACCTAACCTGCCGCTTGGCGAGCAAGGACTGGAGAGATTCGAAATTGGCACTGAAATACTGAGTTCTGGTTCTGCTGGTTCGATTACGTTCCGCACGACTCAAAGTCACCGGTGACGCCAAACGATCAAAATGCTCGCCGCGCAGAAGACGTTTCTTGTCTTTGAGGAATTCATTGATGCGGACTGAAAAGGCCCCCATCTCGGACTGCGTGACTGCGGCGTTAATAGCCACGAGGCGACCTTTCAGATCAAAAAGTCCACCCCCACTTGAACCCGGCGACAAAGGAGTATCTGAGACGATCGTGCCGTAAAAGACCTTCTTGCGATCGGCGCGAATAATAGCGTTGACACGGCTAATGAGGCCCACAGAGATCGTCGGTTGAAAGTCGTCAAAAGCGCTCACCGGGTGTCCGGCGGCAACCACCCACTGTTGCTTGTGCAGGGTGTCGGAGTTGCCAACGACGGCTGGTTTGAGATGGTCAGCATCAATGTCTAGGAGTGCGAGGTCACCAGCGGAGTTGATACCAAGGACCTTGGCAATGAAGCGCCGGCCGTCGGCAAGGGTGACTGTGACTTTCCGGCCGCCCTCCACGACATGAGCACTGGTGACAATATGACCTTGCATATCGATGATTGTGCCGGACCCCATGCCATCAAAGGTCTCGACTCGCACCGTGGCGGCTGCAATACCTGCGACAATCTTGCGCAGGCTCTCTTGGAGTTTTTCTGGTTCGGTATCGCCCCGTCGGCGATCCGGCTCAACGACAATGAAGCGGTCATGGTCGACGAAAGTTATGGCTTGTGAGCTGAGGGTGAAAAGCCCCAACACCAAGACCCCAAGTATAAACCGTGTTCGACCAAGGCGCATAGATATGCCTCCGACCATCCGCGTGAACCGCATGCTACACCGAGCCTGCCCCATTTCGGAAATAAAAAACCTCTTCTATGTTGGGCGCCGCGCCACACCACTCTGCCACAAGGCTTTGCTGGGACATCTGTTGCGGTCAAGGAACGCTTCTGGCTACCGTTGTCGGCAGATCGGGATAGGATAAACCCATGATCTCCCCAAACCTGAAACCCTGGACAATCCTCGCGTTTGTCGCGGCTTTGAGCGCTTGTGGCACACATGAAGCCCAAATTGACAAATCCGGGCGAGATTTGGCGATCAATGGGGAAAATCGCCCATTAACTCCCCGATCCCGACCAGCCCGAACGGGCGACGACTCCGGAGTTTTCTTTTCGAATCCTCAGACTGGCAAGTTTGACGATGTGCCTTCGAGGACAGAAAACCTCTTTGATGAATATGGCTTCGCCACGAATCCGTGGTTGATTGAGAATTGTGCCCTTTCGTTTACCTCGGAGAAGGGATGGATATGGCAGGTCCTCCACCGCCAAACCTATGCCTGGAACAAGGGCGACATTGAAGGTTTCATGGAGGGCTATTGGCAATCGGATGAACTGGTTTTCACCAGCGGTGGCCGCATTCGCAGAGGATGGCAGGCCACGCTTGACTCATACAAGGCCAACTACCGCAAAGAAACAATGGGCCAACTCACTTTTGATGACCTGGAAATCGTACTCACCGCCGACAACGAAGCCGTGGTGGTTGGCCGCTGGCGCTTGGACGGCCTTAAGACCAAACCACAAGGCGGGTTCACTTTGGTTTTCCGCAAGTTCCTTGAGGGCTGGCGCATCATCAGGGACCACACGACCTCCGACGGATGATTATTACCGGCAGCACAATCTACAGCCACTTCAGCCACCCTTGCCT
>JAJRYU010000322.1 GCA_024275615.1 Planctomycetota bacterium | reverse complement strand
TATTCGATCGGTGCGTTTGATGCTCACAAAACGTGGCAAGTGGGCTGGCAAGCGCATGGCGTTCGTCAAACTCGAAGATTTTAGCGGCACCATCGATTGTGTTATTTTTGCTTCGACCTATCAGGAAGTCTCGGATCATATTACCAGCGACGCCATTTTGTTCTTCAAGGGCGAAGTCGATACAACACGTAACGAACCGAACCTAAAAGTCAGTGAAGTGATTCCTCTCAATGAGGCAAAAAGTCAATTGACTCGCCGACTAACGTTGAAAATTGGCGCCGATGAAGGTGAGAGCCTCGATCTCCAAATCGTCGCGATCAAGCGTATGCTCAAGGAGAATCCTGGCCGCATTCCGATCGCTTTTGAGTTGCAAACAGAACGTTTTGGCAAGGTCTGCGTTCAAGCTGGAACATCATTCCGCGTTGACGCCAATCAAAAACTCATTACCGACCTCGAGAATATCCTGGGCAACAAAGCCATCGTCTACAATTAGGAGTTCGGCGACGACTCCCGCAATCGCCCAGCCGACGGCTTTTTTTGGACTGGAGTGTCTATGCGGGGAGGATCTCCCGAGGACATTTCTTGAAAACCCAGTATGCTTGGTTGCGGAAGACTCCATTTTCGAGATTTGAACCATGCGTCCATCCCATCCCGTGAATTCGATTGCTCTGGTGTTTGTTTTGCTCGTGGCAGCTTCGCCAACGGTGCTGTCAACCGCACCACAAGACCAGAAACACCCAACTTCACAACCTTCTACGCTGATTAGAATCGCCGTCGGCCGAGCGCCTCATCAAATCGCATTCTCTGCCGATGAGAAGCGTGCGTACGTCGCCGCAGCTGGCTCGAACAACATTGCCGTCGTTGACACGACAAGAAAAGTCCTCTTAAATTCCCTGGCAGTTCCACGAACTCCTCTGGGCGTCGCCACCACGCAAAACGGCTTACTCGTCAGTCGTTTTGCCAGCAATGAACTGATCATGATCGACAACGTGAGCGGCAAGACAATCTCTGTTCTTACCGGTGGCGCTAAACCTTCGCTATTCGCCGGCCCATTTGCTGGCGGACGATTCCTGGTTTCCTACGAAGGTGCAAATCGATGTCAAGTGCTCAACAAGAATGGTGTTTCGCTTGGCAAGAGTTATGCCACTGGCAGAAGACCGTTTCCAGGATCGGCAACATCCGACGGACGCTTGGCTTTTGTTCCCAATTATGACGACGGCACGTTGACCATCATTGATCTTTGGAATGAAACCGTCATTGACACTATCGATGTCGGCGAACATCCGAGCGGAGCAACTGTATTGCCAGGAGACATTGAAGTCGCCGTTGCGGTCCGTGGCGAGAATGTCATTAAGTTCGTCAACACGGCATCACACCAGATCACTCGGATCTTGCGCGATGGCATTGGCAAGGGCCCTTTTTCTGTCGTTGTCGGGCGACACCAACAGCGTTTTTTCGTCAACAACACGGCAAGCCATGACGTCTCAATTGTCGACATCACGACTCATATCGTTACCAAGAGACAACGAGTAGGGAGAACCCCCATCGCCATGGCCGTGACACAGGATGACAAGGAACTTTGGGTTTCCTGTGAAGGCAGTCATGAAGTGTGTGTGATCAAGCTAACGAAAATTCAGAACCCCGCAGCAGCCGAGGCACCAACTTCAAGACCAAGAACACAAGTCGGCGTCTTGGGCATGATTCATGGTGGCCACAGAACCAGCAAACTCTGGGGGATAAAGCAGGTCGAAGCCACGATTCGCAAGTTCAAACCCGATGTCGTGCTGTGCGAGATTCCGCCTGACCGCTGGCAACGTATCTGGAAGGACTTCAGCGAACGCGGAGCCTTCGATGACACGAGAATCAAACCTTTCCCCGAATACACGGATGTCCTCTTGCCACTGAAGAAGGAGCTGGGATTCGAAGTGGAACCCTGCGCCGCTTGGACCACGGAGATGGCTCTTTTGCGCCGGAAACGGATGAAGGAGTTCCAGAACGACCCCAAAAAAAATGCTGATTGGCAGAAATACTCTGAAGAAGAGAAGCTGATCGCGTCTCACCACAAGAAAAATCCGATCGTCATGGATGATCCTCTTGTCATCCATTCGGATCCCTACGACGCAAGAACAAAAGAAGAGCTCGGGCCCTACGATCGTTACATGAATGACTACATCGGGCCGGGTGGTTGGACCAACATCAACAAGGGGCACTACAACCTCATTGACCAGGCAATCAAGCGCCATCCCGGTAAGAAGTTGTTGATAACCTTCGGTGCTGGACACAAGTACTGGTTTCTTGAGCAACTCAGACTACGCCAGGACATCAAGCTCTTGGATATCGGTCCTTACCTGCCCACCCCTTCTCCATCGGGAGAAAAACGAGCGCGCCGGGCCCACAAGTAGACCAACGCGCCGACGAGGCTCCAGCCGAACACCAATTCCGTCCCCGTGAGCTGAGCCTCGAACCACCTGGAGATCCAGGTGGT
>JAJRYU010000321.1 GCA_024275615.1 Planctomycetota bacterium | reverse complement strand
TTTTTCCTTGGCGATTTGAAAGACGTGTAAGAAATAGGTTTGTTTGGCGAGGGGTGCGGCCACTTCGATTCGCCAGGGTGCAATCGGTGTCTTCTTGCGCCTTCCTCCACCTGCTTTGTCATGATTGTATTGAGCCGTTTTCTCCAGCGGATGTCCCCAGGCATCGTGTCCTTCGCCGCCGCGGACCGTAGCACGTGCATTTTTGGGAAGAACTGTCTTCATGAACATGCGACTACGGCCTTTGGAAAGTACTTTTGCGTTCTTGCCATAGTTTTCGGGCAGGCTTAGCCATGTCGAAATCAAACCCTCCCCTTGATACTCAATGACATGATTGGCGACCTTGATCTTGGCCTTGCCTGAGGTCGTGGGTTGAGTCGGAATGTGGAGCATGAAGTGCTTGGCGAAACTTGCCTGCGTCGACCGAACGCGATCAAACACAACAAAAATCTCTTGTTCTCCACGCCAATAGAGAATCTGCCTCGTCACCTCTCGGGCTTTGTCCGGGTGATAACCTTGGGTCATATTGCCCGCCGTGTAGGTGTACTCATCTCCATGCTGATAGCCAATAAGATTTCCACGTTCGACCAACGTGTCGGTATAGACATGGCGCAGCAATCCACCATCGTTCTCATTCTTGCGACGACGGCGAAACTTCTCCTGTGGATCGAAAATGGTGACGATATTGAAGACCAGAGATCCACCCCAATAGTGGTCGCTGTCGTTGCTGCTTGTACCGCCGCCTTTGGTAACCAAACTGCCACGGTTGGAGATCAAGAAATGCCCCTCGTCGTCGTGAGAATGACCAGCATAATGAGGACCGACGCCAAAGAAAGCCCAAGTCGCGTTCGGGTCATCCCACTTTGAACGCATGTAGACATGTCCAGCTCCCTGAAAGCAATGGGCCAATGGCAATTGGAGCTTCTTGGGTGACTTTGCCTTGAGCGAGTCATCAATGCCAACAACACGTTGCCAGAATCCGTGCCCATAACGAAAACGAGGTCGCGCTTCATTTGCCATCCATTGCGCCAAGGGATCCTGAATGGCGCGCGCGACCATGGGGGCACAAGCCCCGAAACCCGCGTCGATAGCTCCGGAGCTATCATCGATGAAAGCCAGGCGATTGACATGGGGAACTTTCAAATAAGTCAACCAACGAGATTCCTCTCTCAAGTAACTGGACGCGCTGCCAGCAACGAAAAAGTTCACGCCGGTCGCTGTGCGCCAAGCCTCGAACGCGTAGGGAATCACTGAGACTGGCCCATAGCCTCCATGTCCAGAACTTTCGGCCCACACGCCCCCCATTTTGTCAAAGGCCGGAATGCACTCTTTGGGGATGCGTTCGGCCCAAGATAAGAGGAAAGACTTGGCATCCTTTTCGTGCTTTGTACGAGCACCACGAATTGCCAACGAAATAAGCAACTTCTGAGTGATGGCATCTCGGCTGTGCATGGTGTTGAGATGACTGGGGCCCCAAGTTTGGTTGTACCACCAGCTACCATTCTGAAGGGTGATCTCAGCCTTCTTGGTGTACCAACGCAACCAACTGCCCAGGGCATTACCATAGGTCTTGCGCTCTTCCTTGCTCAGGGCGTCATAGATCCAGTCGAAGGCGATCGCATGATAGCCAAAGTGACTCGCATTCTTATTGGCAATGATAGACCCGTCACCCCAGAGCTTGATGATCACATCAGCGTATTTCTTGTGTTCCCGTCTTTTCGCTTTTTCCACGAGATAGGCCAAACCACAATTCATGAGATCGGTGGGAACGGCATATTTGTTGTTGATGTAGCGAATGCCTCCTCGCAAGGCCCGATCTGCGTCAGCTTTCACGCGGGCATAATCCTGTTTGAGGGGGCCATTACAACGAGCAACCAAGCTCTTCATGCTGTCGGCGTTAACAAATATCCGCGGATGAG
>JAJRYU010000320.1 GCA_024275615.1 Planctomycetota bacterium | reverse complement strand
TCAGACCATTCGTGGGGCAATCACGCAAGCCTGAGCGAGAACGCGCGCGAAACCTCGCCATTTTTGCTTTGGACGGGAAGGAGTGAGCTTTTTCAACCCCTCTCTGGCAAGCCTTCTTATCCTCAGATTCGCGTCACGAACCATAATCTGGAGAAAAGAGACCGATCGAGGCGAGCCAATGCGAATCACAGCACCTATCGCGAATTCTCTCAACTCTGGGCTCTTCGCCAGCGAGTAGAGAATCGGCAGGGTCTTTTCCGTGCCAAGCAACCCGAGTGCTTTAACGTATTGGGGGCGGCCGGAACGATCACCCTCCAAGGCAAGCTGACTAAAGAATTCCAATCCAGCGGGCCCCAATTCGCGAACAAGATACTCAATGAGGTGCAGCCGTTCTTCCTCGCGTCTGGATAGCCGCCGCTTCTCGACGAGAGGCAACTGATGAACGATCTTGAGCATGGCGTCGGTACTCGCGATTTGGCTCAAGGCACGAAACGCTTCACTGCCAACTTTGGGGTCATTGACGAGATCCATCAACATCTCGGCGCTTCCTTCATCCTTACATTTTCCAAGGAGAAAAATTGCGCGGCGTCGGCGTTCCGGAGCGGCATGGGGCATGGCCACGATTTGTTTCGACTTAGATATCACACCTCGCCTTTGAACGAGAGGGGCAGTGAGTACGTCACTCTGAAGACCTTCAAGGTGCAGGTCTAGCAGCAGAGACTCAGCCTTGGGAGATCCCAAGGAAGCCAAAGATGAAATGACCTGCTTGGGACTTGTCGTGAGGTTCTCACGACAGAGAATCTCCAATTCAGGCCAATAGAAACGGCTAGGCATGGAGGTTAAAAGTCTGAAGGCTTCACCAAAACTGAGCTTCTTCTCAGCTTCTCGTCTGATGAGGCGTGCCGCTTCTACGCTGGGCTGCTGGACAATCGACTCAAGAATGACAGAACGGATCTGGGAGTCAGTAGATTTTTCGCTAAGTCGTCTTCTAAGAAGAGCCCACGATTGTTGACTCTTCGTCGCTCCGAGAACACGATAGAGAGTTTGTTCTTCCGCTCTTGAAGACTCGTTCAACCGACTCGCGATATGGCCAACAAGACTTAGTCCGCTCTTGGCGAACTGAAATTGAAAGCGATGTATTTGCCCACCACTGGGGTGTTCGCGTGAGCCCCTATTCTCAGTCAAGAATTGATCGAAAGAAGCCTCAGCCTTCATGGCCGCCGTCAGCGTTGGTGCCAAGTGCATTGTCTTTGGCGGCCCGCTTCTGACGCCAACCGAAACATCACGATAAAATAGCTGCCAACCAAAAACTGCAATGAGGATTCCGGCGGCGACGGCCACCAATCGCTTCGCGTCCAAGACACGTCGAAAAGAGCGCACTTCATTTGACGTCACCATGCGTGCCATCAATGCCGCTCGAAAGTTCGATTCGAAGTCTGGAGCAAACTCGACAGAGTTCGGTTTGAGAAGGTGCCGATTCAACCTTGCGATCGCTCGAATCTCGTCACGACAACGGCTGCACTCAGGCAAATGCATGTTGATCACCTGCCATTGAGGGCGTGGCAATTCTCCGTCGACGTAGCTGTAAAGCTCGATTTGTTCTGGGCAACTATTCACTTCTTTAGATATCGATCTACTTGTTCGCGTAATCGCTCGCGAGCGTGGAATAAGCTCATTTTCACGGCGTCGGTACTAATGTTCAGTGTCTTGGCGATCTCTTGGTAATCGAATCCTGTCGCGCTGAACAGCAAGAGGACAGTTCGTTGACGTTCAGGAAGGTGCATGGTCGCCTCCTGCAACCACTCTGAGAGTTCCTTGTTCATCGCAGCTTCTTGGGGCCGCTCTTTTTCGTTGCCTTCCAATACCTGCTCTTCGATCTCAAGAATCGTCCTGAGGATGGCCCGGCGTTTGGGTTTGATCCAATCGTTGAAATGGT
Source organism: Planctomycetota bacterium (assembly GCA_024275615.1). Taxonomy (GTDB): domain Bacteria; phylum Planctomycetota; family DRQF01; genus S139-23. The sequence goes on along the minus strand of JAJRYU010000320.1, from coordinate 9,965 downwards.
TGACAGCGATGGTGTAAAGCCAACGACGCGTGGCACCGCTTTCTCGCAGTGTGTCTAGTTTTCGGAAAGCCTTGACGAATACGTCTTGCGCTAGTTCCTCGGCATCATGGTGGTTACCACAGAGCTTGTAGAGAAATACCTGGATTTCACGGGAATGCCGTTCGAGAAGACGGTCGAAGCTCTCCGACAAAGAAGCTCTTGGTTCCATCTTCGGCTCAATGCGCGTTGCCCTTCGAATCATGCAGTTACCCCGGAATCGTTCCGCTCCCGACCATCATAAAGATAGACGAAGCAGATATCCTCAAGTAACGAGAAAAGATGCGTCACATGCATTATTGTGGGAACATCATAAACCGCATAATGGCAGCAGCTTACAGCATTGTGTCGTGCCAAACAGCCAGCGATGACGAAACGGATTCAGCTGCCCCACATGATCAGCCGGGAAGTCGGCTAGTAGGTGTGCCGAATCGGTGGGGAGAGCTCGACGAGAATCCCGGCGTAAAAGACAGCCATGAAACAGTCTGCGGTGATGCCGGGCGCTGCCCACGCGGGTATCACAAATTGATACTTGCCTTGCCCATCCAGTCCGACGTGAAAAGGAGGCACCCCCAGGGCCGTGTTCATTGAGAAATATGTCGATTGATCTGGAACAATTCCGGCGAATCCACCCGCTCCCAAGGGCAGCGATGTACTCGCTGAGAAGATGTTGTAGATGATGCCACCCGGCCATGCTGGTGCTTCTGCGACGAATAGCCAGTCCCCGCCAGGCAACGGGTCAACGCGAAGAGATGCGGGTAAAACCGCCGCTGGAATAGTGGCGCCTGCGGTGAATTTCACGGCGTCAAAATACCCTCTTGATGGGAGTGAGGCATCGATTGCGTTGCCAACAGACAAAGTAAGGGTAAAAGTGGTAGCGGAATTCGCAAGAGGAAACGCCACCGGAATATCAACCGATATGTGCCGCACGGTCGTCGATTTCATCCCTGTGCCGGAGATTGTCTGATTGTAAAGCTGGCTGGTTTGCGGCAAAGGTGAATTGATGTCGAGCAACAACAAGTTCAACGAGTTGCTGCCGTCGCTGAGATCAACGCTGAGAAAATCCTCCCAAATCGTCCCCGGCGTCTCGTTGGAAAGAAACACGGCATCGAGTTCAAGTTTTGTGAGGTTCCCGGTCAGAGTAAAACTCTCTGCCACAGAAACGGCGTTAATCGGTGGGATGCCGAAACCGATAGCCACCGACGGCTTCGTCGCATTGGAGGATCCGGCACCTGAGAACGTCAACCAATTCTGACCTTCCTTGGGCATGCCGATGTCGGTCGATGGATTCCCTATGACTTGAGCATCTTGAGCCGAGACTTGAGACCAGCCCGGGACTGTATTGGCTGGCGGTGTTGACGCCAGTTCAAAGCCACCATTGCCGATCTGGGGAACAGCCGCCAGAAAGAGAAGCAACAAGGTGAGAAGAATAGTCAGAAATGTAATAACGCGCATGCGTGGACCTCGCCTCTTTGACCCACTTCCTCAGGCCCAGTATGCCGACGGAGGTTGATATTCCGCCCATAAATATATATTCACTATCGGCTAAACATGCCCCAAAACCTGTGTTGAAACCAAGAAAGACCGTTCAAACTGCGATCTTGATGACGAGATTTGCCCTGCTATAATCCCCAGCCCGATTCCTGGGAAAATAGACAAACAACCGGGGCTTAGTGGTCTAAGCCCTTTGTAGAAAAGGACTTCAAATAATGAAGATTCGTATCCGCAAAAGTAACCGGAAGCGTTCCCGCAAGGTCGGATTCCGCGCCCGCATGAAAACCCGTGGTGGCCGCGCCATTATCCGCCGCCGCCGCCGCCTTGGACGTCGTTTGACTCCCAAGTAGGCAGCCCACACCCACAGACATCAAGAAAGCCCTCATCCAATTATCGGATGAGGGCTTTCTTTCGTTGGTCATTCACCAGAGCCACTGACGAGATCGAGGTCCCTGTCGAGCAGAACTTTGGAAGCTAGGTCTCGATGCCCTTCTATGACGATTCGTGTTCGCTCCCCGAATCCCGGACTAAGGCATGCTCCGGGCAGGAGAAGAATGCGACGCTGTCATTGCCGCCAACATGGTCCTAACCACCAACATCGAACTTGGCGAGGAACTCATCGTTGTGGGCAGTTTTTTCCATTCTCTCGATCAAAAGCGTCATCGCTTCTGCTGGCTTCAACTGACTGAGTACACGACGCAAGACAGTGACTTTTCTCAATGTCGTTTCCCCCAAGAGCTTCTCTTCTTTTCGCGTACCTGAAGCTGAGATATCGATCGCTGGGAAGACTCGATTGTTGGCCAGTTGGCGTGAGAGGATGAGTTCCATGTTTCCGGTGCCCTTGAATTCTTCAAAGATCACCTGATCCATGCGGCTACCAGTTTCGATCAAAGCCGTGGCAATGATTGTCAAACTGCCGCCGTTTTCGATCTTGCGTGCAGCACCGAAGAACGCTTTGGGCTTTGCCAGCGTCTTGGCATCGACGCCACCGGATAGAATACGCCCACTGTGTTTCGTCTCATTGTTGTAAGCCCGCCCCAACCTGGTGATTGAGTCAAGTAAGCACACAACATTGTGTCCGGCTTCAACCTGCCGCTTCAGTTTTTCCAAGACCATTTCCGTGACACGAACATGGTTGGCAGTTCCTTCATCAAGACAACTGGCCACAACCTCTGCACTCGTGCTTCGCTTGAAATCTGTGACTTCTTCTGGTCTCTCATCGATCAGGAGCACAACTACTTTTGTACCGGGATGGCTAGCGGCGATGGCATTCGCCATTTTTTGCATGATGACAGTCTTGCCCGTGCGAGGCGGCGCCACGATCAAAGCTCGCTGGCCGAACCCGATTGGAGTCAAGAGATCAACGATGCGCATCGAGATATCTGGATCAACTGCTTCTTCCAAGTGGAATCGCTCATGCGGATCGCAGGCAACGAGGTTCTTGAAAGGGGTTTCAGCGTCGTGCAACTCAGGATCTTTTTCGTTGATCTTCAGAACACGATGGAGAGTTGGTTTTTGGTTTCGCTTACGAGGGGGAGCCACATCTCCTTCAATGGTGCTGCCGGAGCGAATCCTGAACTTGCGAATTAACGCGGTTGGAACGTAGACATCTTTGTCATTCGGCAAGAAGTAGTTTTCGGGAAAACGTAGGAACCCAAAACCATCCTTCATCAGTTCAAGTTGCCCGCTGCGGCGCTCAAGGAGCTCTTCCGGTACATCGTGGGTGTCGACTCGTTCCTGTCGTCCACCCCCGCGGCGGCCCCGATTGTTGTTTCGATTACCGCCACGGCGACGGCGCCCGCCGCCACGGTTTTTGTTGTCGCTCTGCCCGCCACGGTTGTCGTTTGACCGCGAGTTGTTGCGGTCATTGGCGGGTTGGCGGGTTTTGGAGTTGTCGCCACCTTGATCGCCAGATCCGGAAGGGCCATTCCGAGCCCCATCATCTTTTTCGTTTCCGGTGTTGTTGCGGCCACGACTGGGCCTTCGACCTCGTGAGCGTCCGCCGCCCCGGGTTGATCTCTTTTCGCCACTTTGGCGACCATTGTCTTCGCGTTCTCTCGCTTCGTCCACGTCGATTCAATCCTGATTTCTTGGAGATGTCATTGACTCATTTCACACCCTTTGGCGAGAGGTCAATCTGCTAGGGCAGATAGTCCACTGTCAAATGCAGCGCTCGATGATCATGTACTTTTTTTGATCTGATTGATGCCGGAGGCATCTTCTCCTGATCGTCTTATAGGCCAAGACCCTCAGCGCCAAAACAGATCACTGCGTGCGCGGAGTCACTGGCGTCGTTTGATTTGTTTGAAACAGAACAAGATGATTGCGCGTTCCCTTCAACGGAACAATTCATCTCAAAGAGTCAATTCTCCTGCCGCAGGCTCACGACAAGAACACTCATTCCAAACAACCAGCCTCTTTCAATTCCTTGGCTTCCTCGACTCGCGGCTGTGGAGCAAACGAGTGAGACCTCGTTTCGTCGAGAACCTTTTTAACGAGATTGCACGCTTAGTACGCCATGCAAAATTGGGGTATTCGAATCTGCCAAGACTCTACTCTATCACCCCGACGCAATGAAAGCCCCATCCCTTTACCGCGTCCTGGGGGCCATCGCCATCCCCCTTGCTCTCTAAATCCGAACCTGGGGTAGCACGACTCGCGTCTTCTCTTATCTTCTATAACCTAGCAACAAGGGAAGGCTCAAGGAGAAAAAACCAATTGATGTAAACACTCTTTCTTCGCTAAATCGCCTAATACAAAGATCTTGGGGCCGAAATCGGTCAATTTTGCCCTCGCGGCGGGAGATTTACTGCCCCGATGGGTCACTTGTGCTTCCGACTCTTGGCGACAAGAGCGATTTTCCTCAACCGAATGGACTTAGGTGTGATTTCGACCAACTCATCATCTTCAATGTACTCGAGTGCTTCTTCCAAAGAGAAATCCCGAGGCGGAGAAAGCAGTAGTTTATTATCGGCACCAGACGAACGCATGTTAGAGAGTTTCTTTTCCTTGCAGACATTGACGTCAATATCATTGTCTTTGGAATGCCCACCACAAATCATGCCTTTGTAGACTTGTGTTTGCGGAGTAACAAAGAAACTTCCTCTGTCTTTCAGGTTAAACAGGGCATAAGCAACGGCAACCCCATTCTCCGATGACACGATCACACCGTTTGCCCGGCGAGGCAGCGTACCCTTGTGGGGCTCCCAGTCCTTAAAGAGGTGACTCATGGTAGCTTCGCCAGCAGTGAGATTGAGCAACCTTGTCTTCAGGCCAATAATACCACGGGCAGGAATCGTGAATTCGAGGTTGGTCAATCCTTGAGCAGAGACCATGTTGACCATTTCCCCCCGCCGTTTGCCGACTTCTTCGATAACTTTGCCGCAGCTCGCATCCGGACAATCAGCCACAAGTGTCTCCACGGGCTCGTGAATCTTGCCATCAATTTCTTTCATGATGACCTGTGGCTTACCGACGGCAAATTCGAATCCTTCACGTCGCATGTTTTCGACCAGGATACCGAGATGCAAGATGCCGCGCCCTGAAACTTTGAAGACCTCGGCACGGTCAGTGTCATCAACTCGAATAGCAACGTCGCGTTCCAGCTCGCGCATCAGGCGGTTACGAATCTGGCGAGATGTAACGAATTCGCCTTCTTTGCCAGCAAACGGGCTGTCATTGACTCGAAAGACCATTGACAAGGTTGGCTGATCAACATTCGGAGCATGAATCTTGTCGATGCATTCTGGGTCACAAAGTGTGTCACCAATTTCGACATTGTTGATGCCTTCCAAGGCGGCAATATCACCAGCGAGAATCAACTCTTGCTCGACCTTGCCAAGTCCTTCGAAAGTCATGATTTTCTTAGGTGCAGAGGTAAAAGTGATGTTGTTCTCTTTGACGAGTGAAATCTTCTGAGCCCTCTTAATCGAGCCCCGGAAGATTCGACCGATCGCAACACGGCCGGTGAATTCGCTATACTGGACTGACGTCACCAACATCTGAAATGGACCATCGCGATCTGCAGCTGGCTTGGGAACGTACTCAACGATGGTCTCAAAGAGAGGCTTAAAATCGTTATTGTCGTCTTCGTATTCGTAGCGTGTGTAACCGTCTCTTCCGGAAGCGTAGATCACGGGAAAATCAAGTTGATCGTCATTGGCGTTGAGGGCAACAAACAGATCAAAAACCTTGTCGAGAACAACATGGGGGCGTGCGTCAGGACGATCGATCTTGTTGATAACAACGATGGGTTTGAGATTGAGCTCAAGAGCCTTGCGCAGCACAAAACGGGTTTGCGGCATTGGACCTTCGAAGGCGTCGACAAGGAGCAGCACGCCGTTGGACATCTTCAGGACGCGCTCGACCTCACCGCCGAAATCGCTATGCCCAGGCGTGTCGATGATGTTGATCTTGACGTCATTGTAGGTGATCGAAATATTCTTCGAGAGAATGGTGATACCACGCTCTCTTTCAAGATCATTGCTATCGAGAATGCAGGTTTCGACCTGCTGGTTTTCTCGAAATAACCCAGCAGTTTGGATCATGCCGTCGACAAGGGTAGTTTTGCCGTGGTCGACGTGAGCGATGATGGCGACGTTGCGAATGTCCATGGGGATCAGTCAGCCCTGTTATTGGTAAAGATTGTGGCCCTTGGCGGCCTAACCATCCGGCCAGGATTCCAAAGAGAATGAGGTTTTCTGGCTCAGAAGGTCGCGGAAGATAGCACTGGCCCATGGTTAGGGCAACATCATGGTCATACAGAAGACAGATCCGCCAGACTTTCGGAATTCCGAGGTACTCACGAAGTGGATTTCATAGCCCAAATTCCCCAGGAGTTCTCCCGTTTTCACACAAGAATCATCGATGAGGACGTGCTGGCCCGGAAGGACAAGGGCATTGCACGCGAACCCAGATTCGCATTCTTCGCGAGGAGCGACAAGGAGTTCATCAAAGACAGAATCCAAAAGCGACAAGGATTCCCTGGAAAATGCTGGTGGATGAACTAAGGCCCTATTCTGGTCTAGGGGCACAAAGGCCGTGTCCAAATGATAGAAACGAGGATTCGTCAGCTCGAGAGCAAAAATTGGACATCCCAGCACATCCGGCAACCTTTCGACCACGCTACGATCTGTCCGGGGCCCCACCCCAGCAAAGATGAGATAGCGATCCGGCAACCACAGAAGATCTCCCATACCCTCCAAGGCCTCGTCGCGAGCCATGTCAAAATCGATGGCGGCGAATCCATGCTTGGCATACCAGTCGGCGAAATACTGCAATTCTCCCTGCCGCTCCTTGGTCCTCATGCGGGATAGAAGCACCTTCTTTGCCCCCTCCGCATCGACGAAGGGAAAACTCTGATTCGCCGTGAAGACCATGTCCGGCAGGCCTTCTCGGCCGGGAATCACGTGTACCTTCAGACCTAGGTCTTCGAGGACCGCCACGATTTCACGCCACTGCCCCCGTGCTCGGGGCTGATCGACCACATTCAATTGGCCGCCACGATCAACCATGTGCGGATTGATCGCTCCTTCGACGCGGAAGAACTCAGGGGTGGCCAGAAGGACAGCTGTCTCTTGTGGGCGTTCTCTGAATTCTGAAGGAGCGAGATCTTTCGGGACTTGCGAAGCGCAGACAAAAAGAGTGTTGCTAAGCATGCCTCACTTATACCTGCCCTGACAGATTTGTGCACTTTCGACGGCTCACTCCGCTGAGTAGAATCTCACAATCATGGAGGGTGAAACGAATATGTTGCTGGAAAAAGTCGAAGATCTGGGACTCAAAGCTGTCGAAGCTGCCTTTGGCGTCCGTCCCGAACGGATCTCAATAGATTTCACCGACAAATTTGGTGACTTGGCGCTCAATTGTTTCCACCTCGCGAAGGTACTCCGTCAAGCGCCGCCAAAGATCGCCGCTCAGTTGGCCGAGCAACTCGTGGACGGCGAGATCGTCTCTGAAGCGGAAGCAACGTCCGGCTACGTCAACTTGGTCCTCACCGACCAAGCCCTCTTCGAAGGCACCTTGACTCCAATCCTCGAGCACCCGACAACTTTTGGTGGGCAGATCGTCACGGACGATGCCAAGACTGCGATGGTCGAGTTTTCCTCACCCAATACCAACAAACCTCAGCATTTGGGCCACGTGCGCAACAACTGCTTAGGTGACAGCGTAGCTCGACTCCTCTGCACCAGTGGCCTGCGCGTGATCAAAGCAAACTTGGTCAACGATCGCGGCATTCACATTTGCAAATCAATGTTGGCCTACCAACGTGAGGGCAACGGCGCGACACCGGAATCGACGGGGTTCAAGGGCGACCATTTTGTCGGTCAATATTACGTTCTATTCGAGAAACGTTTTCGCGAAGAAATGGCCAACTATATCGCCGAGAAAAATGTCGAGATCACCAAGGAAGACTTCTTCAAAGTCAGCAAGTGGGGACAGGCTGCGCAGACCATGCTGCAAGACTGGGAAGCCGGAAGAAAAGACGTCGTCGATCTTTGGCGCACTATGAATTCCTGGGTCATGGCAGGGTTCAAGCAAACCTATTCCGACCTTGGCATCGAGTTTGACGAGTACTATTTCGAAAGCGACACCTACACCCTTGGCAAAGAAATCGTCGAACAGGGCCTCGCACAAGGTGTCTTCTATCGCCGCGATGATGGTGCGGTCGAAATCGATCTCTCAGCGGAGAAGCTTGACAAGAAAGTCGTCCTCCGCTCGGACGGGACATCGGTCTACATCACGCAGGACATTGGCACGACGGTAAGGAAAGCCGAAGACTTGAATGTTGATCGTCAGGTTTTTGTTGTAGGTGATGAACAGATCTACCATTTCAAGGTCCTGTTCAGCATCCTGGAAAAACTCGGCTACGCATGGGCCACGTCCTTGCATCACTTGGCCTACGGCATGGTCAACTTGCCTGAAGGAAAAATGAAATCTCGGGAAGGCAAGGTTGTCGACGCCGACGATCTCATGGAAGAAGTCGCAGGATTGGCGGCCAAGGAAATATCGGAACGAGGAGGCAAGGACGATGGTGACGCCAGTGAGCGCGCTCAAAAAATCGGTATGGCTGCCCTCAAGTTCATGATTCTCTCGGTTTCTCCGAAAACGACAATGACATATGACCCCAAGGCTTCCGTGGCTTTCGATGGCGACACAGGGCCCTATGTCCTTTACGCTTTTGCTCGTATTCGCCGTATGATCGAGGATTCAGAAATGAGCGAAACTCAGGTTGGCTTTGACCCCGCGGTCTTGCAGGACGCCTCAGAGCGTCGGTTGGCCCTCAAACTCCTGCAGTTTTCGCGTACTGTCGCTCGTGCCTCCAAGGACCTCAATCCGGCCCTCGTTTGCACCTATCTGTTGCAGTTGGCCCATGCCTACCATTCGCACAATCGGGCTGTAAAGATTCTCAAAGCTGAAACCAAAGCCTTGAGAGAGGCGCGATTGGCACTTTCCCTTGCCACAGCCCATACGCTCAAACGCGGGTTGGGACTTTTGGGCATCGAGACCGTCGATCGCATGTAGATCTGGTCTGGATCCGCAAATGGGTGGAAACCCGCGCCAAATCAACGCAAATTCTTGGCAATTGTTGACTTAGCCCCTCTGTTTTCTGTTCTATCCATCGAGAAGGTTCCGAGTCAGCTCTCATGATCTGCCTCGCAGCCACAGATGCCGACAAGCAAGACAGAACAAGAAGAGTTACAGGGTCCTGGTAAAATGCTAAGGTTCCGCACCTCGTGAATCTGTACCCATTCACAGGTCATTGCCAAGACACCCACAAAAAGACGGACAAAACCGAATCATGAGCGCCGGGCCGGATTGGATTCGGCCCACCCGCGAGACGAAAAAAAGCTCAAATGGGCTCTATTCGTCTCGCGTTTTTTGGAGTCCTTCTCCCGAGCGACGAATCAAGCCCTGGTGAGGGTCCACGGATTCAGGAATTCTCTGGCGAGGCTGAACGCTGGGCGATAATAGACAAGCTGCCGATGTTTCGCCGAAAGTCCTCAATTTCAGCTCGCGCGCGGGCTTCGACGTCCTCTGCAACCGGCCTTGGGTCCAAACACCGTTGCGTCGCCATGATAGTGAATCCAGCGGCCTCGAACGCTTCAATCCAACTCGCTTCACTTTTTAGCACCATGGGTATACCCATCGTCTCGGGCCAGTCATGACAATAGGGATTCTCAGCGTAGAAATCGGTGCAAAACGTCATTGTGCCTTCGGGGCGAATCACACGACCGATTTCCGCCAAAGCGATGGCAGTGTTGGGGGCATAGTAGAGCGCTTCCATACTGAAAGCATGATCAATCGAGTCATCGGGAAACGGCAGATTCTCGAATGCGGCCACGACGAATTCGATTCCTTGGGTACCAACGATGGTTTTTGCCGCTAGCGCAATCATCGCAGGGGCCAAATCAACACCGACAGCTCTACCCTCT
>JAJRYU010000319.1 GCA_024275615.1 Planctomycetota bacterium | reverse complement strand
CTCAAACGCATAGACCTTTGTGAATTGAGTTTTCGCTGGCTTGAGAAACCTAGCGAGGTGGATTTGGACAAATTGATACTCATGGAGTTTCAAACTCAGCGTCCAACAGTAGTCGTGAGGTCCCAGTGAATCACCGACGTGCCGTAGCCGATTGCGTACAACTCTCTGTTCTTGTTTCCAAATTGCATCCTGTGGGCGCGTCCTTTCGAAGGCCCGGTGAGTGTCCCAACGAGCTTCACGGTCTTCACGTCAAACAATGCCACCTTCCCGTCTTTTTGGGCGACAGCCAACAACTTCCCGTCTGGTGACATCGCCAGAGAAGAAACAGCCCCCTTCACCGGTAAGATGTGCGAGGGAGACTTTTTGGGTGCCTCCCAAAGAACAATCTCCTTCGATCCAGTTGACGAGGCGAAATTCGACTTCAAGGAGCTGGAAGCAACGAATCGAACCGCCTCTTTGTGGTGAGAAAGGACCCCCTGGACCTTGAGCCCCCTTGTTTTGACGATTCGAAGGACCCCATCCGAATCCCCGACGATGGCAAGTTTGTTTTTTGACGCTAGGTTGAGAGTCGTGAGCTTGGCGGTTGCCCCCTTCTTGAGAATGGACAGAGTAGAAGAGCTGTTCCCCTTGGCTTTTCCCAGTTCGAATTTCGCCAGCGTCCCGTTTCCAGGGAGAGCCAATCCGTGTTTTGAATTTGACTCAATGGCCCAGGCGATTGCTCGGCCTCGGCGAGATGAGCTGACCGTCTCGGCAGCAGCGTTCTTCCCCTTAATCGAAAAGCGCATGAGCACAGGAGGGTTCCCAAAGCAAAAGATGGTTTTGCACTTCGGGTCGATCCACAGAAAGGTCGACGAGTCCGTGGCTTGGCCATTCGTCAATGGCAAAGTGGTGATTCGGATGTCTTCTTTTCTTGTCTTCGTGGCCCAACAGACCATCTGGCCGTTTAGTCCCAGTGTGACGAGATACTTGCCATTGCCACTGACAGCGAAGTTGCACAATTCTGTGGGAAGCGTACAAAAAATCGCCCCCTTTGTTGGCTTGGCATCCTGCCCGGCGAGACTCGTCGTGCAGAAGATCAAGACGAGCGCAGACAGCAGATAGCCGTTTCCTTTTCGAGCCGACATAGGAGCAACTACGCAAGAGCGATCGTGCGATTCATTCCAGCCGAGTATCTCCATCAGGGTCTTTTCCTCTCTTCCTTGTTACATGAATAGTCAACTTGAACGCCAGTGGTCTTTCAAGAATCGTATCCACCAATCCTGCATACATCAAATAACTGTGCAAAATCACCTTTATTGTTCCTTGAGGACTCAGTTTTCTTCACGGAGGTAGTCCAAGACCTGCCGTGGTTCTCGGTTCAGCTATCCCGCGGAGGCAGCGAAGAGGAAGAGATGGAGTGTAGGTGCGCGACTCATAAGGGGAGAAGCGTAGGCCTGTGATCGTTTTGCACAAGAGTTCATAGGCCAGCTAACTTCTCGTACCTTAGTAGCCTGCGGCGCAGGCTCCTAAGGGGTGGCCCACGTGGGCCACCCCAAAAGGTATCCATGAGAACTTCAGGTCCGACGCCTTCCACCAAAGGGCGTCCGAAACCGTCGATGATGGCTGGCCCATGAGGAGAAACGGTCCGTAGATTCTCGGTGCAACTGTCTTTGTGCTACCAAGTCAAGCGGAGCGTGCGGAGCACATGCTTTTTGAGTTGGGCAGGGATGGCTAATTCCTTGGCATATGATTCCCATGTCGAAAAGGCATGGGTGATCTGATCGAGAATCCGTTTTTCCCGTCCCCGTGGCAAACCGACGTAGTTGGCGAGAGACTTGATGTCTTGCCAAGTGAAGCCATTGGTCTTGCCGCCGATGCTGAGTTGGTGGTTTTTCGTGAATTGGCTGCCAGCGGCATGGCAAAGGTCATAGGCCGGTGTGAGATCCCAATTGCCCTGGCGATCCATGATGAAGGAGATGTTCTTGACGTGGTCGTCTTGATTGCAGCCGACGAGATTGAAAACCGTTCGCCGGAATTGCTCTTCTAAGGATGATTGGGATATTCCCAGTTGTTTCATTGTCATGAAGACTTGCTCGTAGGAATGCGCGCCACTTTCCCAGTAATCGTAATGTGCGACGGCTCCCAAGGTTTGGACAAACTTCTTATGGCCTGTTTCGTCACGATCGAATCGACGGGTCATGAAGTGGTTGCGACCGTTCTCAGAAAATAACCGGCAGTCCATCATGGTAATGCCGCATTGTTTGGCCATTTGGTAGTAGCTGTATTCTAGCAAGCCATAACCCGCCGGATCCGTGACGCCCCAATCGCCGTTGAATTCGACACCGTCGAATTTGATCAGCCAATGCTCGAAGTCTTTCGGCAACGTGAGTTGGCCCGAGCGGACTTCTTGAGTTTTTGGATTGAAGGCGATCACAGCTTTGGCGCGAGCTCCGCCGGCGGAAGTCCCGACACTCAGGATGTCCAGCAGGGCTTGGTTGCCTTCAACATCCGTGAGCCTTGTGTCCAGCGTTTCCTTGCTGGCGAAAGCCATGGATGCCAGTGCGACGAGTTCTTGAACATCCAGTTTCTTGTCCTGGCTGGCTCCAGATGTCGTCGCCGGTTGAAACTCCAAGGCACCCATGCCTCGCTTGCCCGTGTAACACAGTCGGTCAACGGCGTTGAAGTCTTCCTTCCTGCGCCCAGTTTGGGCTAGCCAAACGTCAATGAGCTGGTTGCCATAACGGTCTGGCAAACTGTCTGCGATCAGGCCCGGTAGACCATAGAAGGCGCGAGGGTGAAGATCGGGAAACTGATAGATGTGACGGGCGACTGCTGGCATCGTGAGAGGTGCCAGTTCGATTCCTCGTTCGGCAAAGTCCGGGTCGTATTCGAAGCGTGCGAAGCGTTCGTTTTTATCCATGGAGACATAACCGATGGTTGTGCCCCAGAGTTCTACGGAGGCCGTGGTCACAGCTTTTCATCTCCCCAAGTGATGTTGCTCGATGTTGTCTTCTTGGGCCTGCTCCGCTTTTTTTCAGCCAAAACTTCGGCCATCGGAGATTTGAATGTCTCTGGCACGAAGGCGTCGAGAGTAGCTGCCATCTTCAAGGCCTTCATGATCTTGAGCCAAGAACCAAGCTGTCCGTCGTTGCCGTCCTCAATGCGTCGGAGTGTGGCAACTCCCACACCGGCTTCGGCGGCCAGTTTTTCCTGGGTCAGGCCCTGCTGCTTGCGCACACGGCTCAAGCGTTTGCCAAGCTCTTCAAGTATGCTCGCGTCGGGAGTGAGATTGTTGATTTTCATAATATCATTAGTGATCGATAGAGTTCTATATCGTCACAAAGATATCATAAATGATCGGAATTTGCGAGAATTTGCCAGAGCCAGCGTCAAGAATACGTGAAAAGCAATCGTTTGTGATTAGTTGATCGCCTAAAAACCCAAAAAACGATCGTTTATGATAACACAAACCCGGAAATCACCTCGTCGCATGGTCCCTTGCAGCTGGAGCTTGCCACGATAGACTCGCGGCCAGGGTGTCCTCCAAACAAAAGAAAAGGAAAACAGATGCAGAAGTGGCAATACAAGATTGTGCATTTTCAGGCTGACAAATGGACCCGCACAGGCCTTCCCAAGGACCTAGGTGAGAAATTCGACGACTTTGGCTCAGAGGGCTGGGAGTTAGTTGGCACGGAAGCGATCCAGAGACCGGTATTCTTCCTCAGGGGTGGCAACACCGTGGGCATGATCGCTTACTTCAAGAAGGCAAGGAACTGATCTCGGTTCTTACACAAGTTGCCAGCGGGTTGCGGGTTCGACTCACCGGGCATCTCCGTGCCACAAGAAAGGCAACTCCCATCGCTTGGCGATTCTGCCCTTGGCTAGCCAATATAATAGGAAAGTCCTTTTCAATTGTGGTTTCAACGGGCTCTGTGTACGGTTCTCGGATAGGAGTGCGTAACCGAGATCCAGCGTAAACAACGACGGGATTTGGAGGAATGGGATGAAGCGATGTCGATGGACTTTTCTTTTGGTTTTGGTCTCTTGTGTTCTTGCGTTTGGTCAAGAATCCAAGAAGTTCTTCGACGCACCGATTGTCGTGACCGATCCGCTTTTTCGGATGGACGACTTAGGTGATATGGATGGCGATGGTGACCCCGATGCCATCGGCTGGTGGTACTACCCATCCTTCCCCAATGACATTCGAATCTCTGTGATCCAGAATCACTCCACCGATGGCACCTTCTATTTTGACAACCAACGGATGGACGTCCATGTCCCACAACTGAGTGGCCAAAACTCGATGCCCTGGGACTCTCTCCTTGCTGACTTCAATGGCGATGGTCGCGAAGAGTATGTTCTTGTCATTCGTGGGGAGCTCAAGGTCATATCACTTTGGTTCACTCCTGGCATTCTTCTTGACGTTTTTAGCCGAAGTCAATCTGTCGCTCATAGCGGCGTCACAGCCGGTGACTTTGATGGCGATGGCGACCTTGATTTTGCCGTTTCAGACACCACTGGCCTACGGTTCTATCTGAACATCAACAACCAGGCCTTTGTTGATGGGCCCGTCCTAGCGGCTCCTGGGATTCTTCGCATTGTGACCGGTGACACCACCGGTGACGGAATCGACGATGTTGTTGCCCTGGGCAGTTCAAATTTGCGCAGTTTCACTTTGATCGGTGGTGTTGCGGCTTTGGCGAGCACGATGTCTCACGGCATTGTCCAAGAACCTGGACGACCGATCAAACCCAGTGTTGGCGATGTGGATGGCGACTCCAATTTGGACGTCGTCGTATTCAGTCGATTTGGCAACTATGCCGTTTTCAAAGGCGATGGAAATGGGAACTTCACCACCAGTGGTTCATTGATCGGTGGTCCAGCCGATCGGTTGATTGACATCGATTTGGATGGCGACCTCGATGGAGTTTGTTGCGGTGGAACGAGTTTTCCCGTGGTCTACAACACAAAAAAATCCGATTTCCTCATCTCCTTGAACGACGGGAATGGAGTTTTTAGCAAGTCATTCTCAATCCCAGCGCTGGGTGCCGACAGGCTCGCCGGTGCCATGGATGTGGACGGCGATGGTGACATTGACCTGGTTGCTGGGCGGAGCGTGTATTACGCCGACGGACCTATTGTCGCTCCCATCGTCGGTCATGGCCGACAGGGGGGTGTTGGGCTCGTTGGGCCGGTGGACCTTGATGGCGATTCTGATATGGACCTGGTCGACAAGATCAATTCCATGATGGTCAACTCCGCCGATGGTACTTTTCAGTCGTTACCCTTTTTCGTTGTGGCTCCCCCGTCAAACCAGTTCACGAAACTGAGAGGAGTGGGGGATTTCGACGGCGACGGGTTTGTGGATTTCATTTGCGACAATCTTGACACCACAACGCAGCTCTTTTTGCACATGCGGTTGCTGCGTGGTGATGGCAACGGTCATTTTAGCGACCTTGGGCCGTGCTCCTTGCCCGGGATTCAGTTTGACGACGCAGCGGCTAATCCAGCTTCGCCTCGTTGGAGTTTTGCGGCGGACGTCGATACGGATGGTGACATCGATTTTGTCGCCGGGAGCGCAGATTTCGTCGATAACAGTCGGATGTGGCTCAATGATGGCACCGGGGTTTTTGCCTCTGGACCGGCCTTGGGCAAGATCAACCAGTGTTACGATCTTGACGATGATGGGCTAAACGATCTACTTCTGTCTGATGGTTCCATTTGCTGGGGCATCGTCGGTGGCAATTGGTCGGGTCCTCAACTCCAATCACCTTTTCCGCTGGCCAAGTGTCAACTTGACGATGTCAACAACGACGGACTCATGGACATACTCGGGCATACGGGAACGCAGGTCTTGCAGCTCGTCAATCAAGGCGGGCGGGTTTTCTCGGTCGAACAAACCCCCTACATCGGCATCGTATTTCCGCAGCCGGAGAATGTCTTTGCTGGTTACCTCGATCTCGACGGTGATGGCATTAAGGACCTCATCAGGCATGGCAATCTGTTGGACTACCCTGGTACAATGCGAGTTCTGAGGAGCATCACCAATCCGAGTTCAGCCTCTAATCCACAGGCCACGGAATGGTCGAGGCAGGTCATGAACGGCGACGCACTTGTGGACGTTGATGGCGATGGTGATCTTGATCTCGTCGGCAGCCGGATCTACAAGAACCTTAGACGCAGACCCATAGATAGTGGGATCATTCGTCAGTTTGGTGCAGGTACGTCCGGCAGTGGTGGATTTGTTCCCCGTCTGAACGGCAAAGGGCCCCTCGCAAGTGGCGATACGGCTTCTCTCGTTGTGAGTGGACTCTTGGGGGGTGGATCGACGTTTTTGGTCTACGGTGATTTGCGCCTTGAGCAAGTTGGCTACCCGCTACCGTCCTTGACCAACTATACCAATGCAACGACTATCTTCAGTCTCTATGCCCAAGGTGCTTACAATGTGCCCGGTGTCGGGGATTTGAACTTGAGCTACATTGTTCCGCCGAATCTGTCTGGACTTAGTTTTTTCTTTCAGGTCTATGTGTATGACATCGGTGCTCCCGATCAATATTCCTGCAGCGCTGGCCTCGAGATTCGTTATCAGTGACTGGAGGAGTGGCGGCAGACGAAGAGTCGTTTGAGAAAAACTGGCAGCCACGGCAGGAGATGCTGCAAGAGTGCGCATGGACTTTTCGTCGCTTGCCGCCTGCCGTCCGTAGTTCCTGGCTTGCCGGGACATGCTTCATCGAATCTGTGGGCGCTCGACATTTCCGTGAGCCCGTCAGATTCCTTTCGACTCTACAGTGGCAAGAGGTTGCCGAACGTCACGCCATCGAGTCGTGGCTCAAGATTGACTTGGTATGTCATGAAATCAGGTTTCGAAATGGTGATGGTATAATCTTGGTCTCGCTTCAGCTCCAGGGCGCATGGTGTAGTTTGGCTGATCGTTGTGCCCGTGACGACAACGGATGCGCCGGGCGGATTGGTCTCGACTTCAATCGTTTGGTCACTGCCGTGGATGATCGTTGAACATGCGCCCAGACTTAGAACCGCTCCGATGAAGAGCGCTCTTAGGTGATTCATGGAGAATCCTCTTGACCTGATATTACTCCATATTCAATGCAAATAGGAGATTGCCGGAACCGTAACCGGAGCCATTGTCGGGAGCAAATCAGCGTCCGAAAAGGGAGCGCTTCTTCATCGTGAGTGCCGGGTAGGACAGAAGTTTCGGGGATTCAACTGTTGGCAGTTCGGGGACACATCGGCGCGGAAATTCAATGGCGTGGAATTCGGCATTGAAGACCGCTGCAATGATACCGTCCCTCTTTTCTGGACCCGCGTGGAGCTTCGAGTCTCTGAGTACCGAAACCTCCGCTAACGGAGATAGGTGACCGCGGATATCGTGGCTACCTTTGAGGTGGGGAGCGTCAGGCGTGCCAACTTGGAGTGTACAAAGATCAAGTTTCTTGGCGCGGTCGATGAAGCTCTGTGCTTGAAGACAGTTTTTCTCAGTGAGCGCTTCTCTGATATCGACAGTGGCGAGGGGCTTCTGAGGTAGGTTCAGATCACGAAAACATGCAGCAACTTCACGGCCACATGCACTGAGTACATTTTTGAATCTCGAGTTGGCAACCAGACGGGTCAAGTTCTCAACCGTATCTGTCGCATAGCAGTCCCACTCCAATGCTTGGAGTAAGAACTCAAAGGCCCGTGCCCAATTCTCGAGTAGAAAATGTGTGCAACCCACATCGTTGAGGGCCTTGGCACGTAACTTGGCTGGGAAACCAGGGATGGCCAAGAGAATGTGATAGCAAGTGAGCGCTTCGGTGTGCTTGCCCATGGCGGCCAAATCCAGGGCCGCTTCATAGCTTGCTCTAAATCCACAGGTATCTTCCTCTACCGAGAGGTCTCCGAAAATCTGAAACCGAGTTGCCATCTGTTTCCTTCTGCGTTCCTTGGTCCATGTGTCCCATGTGCACTTCTGCATTACTATCGAGTCATGAGTCCACAAAACTAAATCTTCGTTTCTTGGCGAAAAAATTTGTGGTCTCATGGAGTTTCGGTGGGGTGCCGCGCAAAAGTGGCGGAAACTGGCCTGCGAAACCTGGCATGGCAAGAAAAGAACAGGATTATGCGGCGACGCTGGAGCTTTTCGCTCCGTCTTTGGATGCGCAATGACATCAAGAACAAAAATTGAAGAGTTGCTAGCTGAGAGTTCTTGGCTTAGCCGTCTCGCACAAGCTCTTGTCGATGGCGATGAAGATGCAGACGACCTCGTTCAAGAGACATGGATGGCTGTGCTGAAGAACCCTGCGAATGCCAAGAAATCCAGTCGCGGGCTCCTGAGACGTGTCATGCGTCATCGCTTGATAGACCGGCGAAGATCCGATTCTGCTAGGCGCAAGCGAGAAGTAGAACTTGCTAAGCCAGGCTTCCTCCCATCGGAGAAAGCCAATGCCGAGCGCGTAGCCATGCACAGACGTTTGGTTGCTGAGATCGAAAGACTCCCGGAGCCATCGCGGAGCACAGTTGTCTTTCGCTACTTCGATGGTTTGACGCCCACGGAGATTGCCCAAGCTCAAGGTATCCCAGCATCGACGGTCAGAAACCGATTGCGCCGAACTTTGACTCAACTCCGGCAACGCCTCGACGAATCCGCTGGCGGCCGGTCGTCGTGGGCTCTTGTTGTTGGGCCTCTTTTTCGAACTCGACCGACGCCAGTCGGGATGATCTTTGCTGGCAGCCTCATTGGAGCAGCGATTATGCCTTCGTTACTAAAGATCTTCGTTGCCATGGGTGCGATTGCCATGGTGTGCTTCTTGGCCCTCAACGACGAGACTGAAGACAGATTGCAAAGTGCGAAGAGCCCAGAGGAGCGAACGCGCGAGATCGTCTTGCCGCGCCGTAGCGTCGACCCAAAACCTCTGCGCCACGAATCTCCCGACGCGCATAGATTGCTGCCAACCGCGCCTCGGGCTAGTCTCGATTCCCAGCGGTCTCTTCAGAAGAAATCATGTACTTTTGCTCTCGAAGTAAAGCTTGGTGACGGGGAAACGCCCGGTGTGGTCCCGGTCATTGTCACACCGATTCTCGGTCTCACGGCGAGTGGCACTGGCAAGCCGATTGACGCCGAAACCGACGACCAAGGGCGACTCACATTGGACCTCTTACCGATCCTTCGAATCGAACCTGTCGAGATCAGAGTCGATGTCGACCTGGCTGGCTATTTTCCGGTTCGCGCTCAGTTTCATATCAACGAACTCCGAATCGATCCGAAGACGGGAGAAAAGCGTCTGCAGGGGAGCGTAGAACTGGCCCAATCAAAGGACGTTGGTGGTCGCGTCTTGGGGCCAGATGGTTCGCCCAGCGTTTTCGCGACAGTGGGTTGTTTTGCCAAGGGACCCCAAGGCACTTGGGACGAACGACCGCTAGACACCGCCACGACAGACGAATCGGGGAACTACGTCATTGGCGCGTCGCCCCAAAGACCATGTTTCGTTGTCGCCGTCGCTCAAGGACTCCTTGGTGGCGGCGTTGAAATCGATGGCATGGTTCTTGAAGTGCCAGCGATCCAGCTGGACGACGGTGTTACCATCGCAGGCCGAGCGATCCTCAATGGTCTTCCCCAGGAAGGGGTTGACGTGGAAGCGGTATTGAAAGGACAGGCCATGGCGACGCGCCTCTATCTCGCCAACCAGAGCTACATGGTTTTGGGGCATGAAATCGTCACAGAAACGCAGACAGGAAAGACAGATGGCGAAGGTCGCTTTCAGATTCTTGGGCTGAAGACCGGGGAATACCAAGTCGCCATCACGGGTATTGCCAGTGGCAGCGTTCACATGTCCGCAAGTCGTGGCACCCGAGTTGGCGTGAGGGCGCCGGCGACTGGACTCGAACTTGCCCTCAATGGGAGCATTGTTGCTGTCCAAGTCGCCATTGATGGCAAGCCAGCTCAAGTTGGCGTCCGTTACATCAATGACGGATTCCATTATTGTTCGACTGACAAGAGAGGCCGCGTCGAAATGCTCATGAAGGCCGGGAGCCCGTGTCAGGTCGAAGTTTCGCAACCCGGTTATGTGCCGTTTCGAACTTCTTTCACGCCAAGTCCGGGAATACCAAGGGAGATTGTTGTCAATCTCAAGAAGGAGGTGCCAAAACCGAGCCTGCGGGCAACATTGGCCGGGCCGAAAGGACTCAAGGTCAAGAAGGTTAGCTTCGATTTCTATGCCACAAATTCAGGAGGTATTTTTCCTTTGTGGAGTCGTCCTGCGTTTGTGAAGAATGGCGTTGCTGTTGCGAGTCGCCTAAGAAACGGGCGCTGGTGGCTTGTGTGCCGGCCGGGTGGACGATTCGGGGGGCATGACTATGCCACGACCATGTCGACTTGGGTGACCATTCCTTTCGAAGGTGAAGTGGATTTGGATCTTCAATGGGATTTAGGCGGACGCCTTCGCTTGTCGGCGAAAAATTCTGATGGCCAGTTTCTTGCTCCGAAGTGCAAGATTTTTGCGGAGAACGGCAGCGAGATCCCCGTGTCTTTCTTTGTGCGATATGGCAGTGGAGCCGGTTCCCTGGGGGAAGGTGGTCTCTTTAAGGGCGATAATGAAGTTGACCCTGCCTTGGCCCCTGGTCTCTATCGTATCGAGCTCACCTTGGGCTCACGGCGCAAGAAGTCCTTCCAAGCAGTCATCAAAGCAGGCGAGACAACGACACTGAAGCTAACTCTCTGAATCTCCTGCCACCAGGAACCAGGTTAATGGCACCAGTCCAGATGTGGCCGGTGGGAGGGCGTGCTGGTATCATTAACCTGGATCCAAGTGGCTGATGGCAGAGGCAGTCAATTCAAAGCGTTGACAAGTTGAGCGAGTCAAGATGATCACAAGAGAAACACAGGACGGTGTAGCTGTTCTTCGATTGTGCCACGGTAAAGCCAGCGCCCTTGATACTGAGTTTCTCCGTGAAATTGCCCGCACCATGCGTGAGCTTGAAGAAAGTGATGTCAAGGCTTGTGTCCTCACGGGCGAAGGCAACATTTTTTCTGCCGGTGTTGACCTCAAGCGCTTGATCGAGGGTGGAGCACCCTACCTCGATGAATTTATGCCAGCCCTTAATGACGCCTTCACTCAGCTCTTTGGGTTTTCAAAACCCCTCGTCGCTGCTTGCAATGGCCACGCCATTGCTGGCGGTTGTGTGATGCTGGCTTGTTGTGATTTGCGCTATGTCGCCCGTGGCAAAGGGCGCATAGGTGTGCCCGAGTTGTTGGTCGGAGTCCCCTTTCCCTTGTTGCCCTTGGAGATCATGCGTTTTGCAGTGCCCCGGCAACATCTCCAGAAGGTCTTGTACTTGGGAGCGACGTATTCGGTTGAACACGCCTTGGATCTGGGGCTTTGTGACGAGATCGTTGACTTGGCCGATCTCGAAGAACGAGCCATCGCCGCAGCGAATCAACTGGCTAGTTATCCAAAGGACGCTTTTGCTTTCAACAAACATCTTGTGCGTCGGCCGCTCTGGGAGACAGTGAGCGCCCATGGCAAAGACGACGAAGCACGGACTCAAGAATTGTGGAAGAGTGAGGCCGTTCAGAAGGCCGTGTGTGCCTACGTCGCCAAGACCCTGGGATAATGGACGATCTCTCGGAGCAAGTTCTGTTTGCTCTTGATCCAAACAAAAAAAGCCCCACACCTCTTCCCAAGGTGCGGGGCTCAATCATTGCCACAGCAACGATCTGCGGCTTCTCCGAATGCAATCTTCCTCAGCCTCATGCGCAAAGCGCAATCGGGGCTGGGCGGCTATTCTTGAGAAGCACGCGGCGTGTCCCTCTTCTGTATTTCGCGGATGGCGGGTGGTTAAATAGAGCCGAGGGACCAAAAGGTTCCCCGGCTCTGGAAATATCACCCAACACTTGCTCCGGCTTACAAAGCCTTGGACGACTCTCTTACGAGCGTCGCCACCTTCCTTTTTGCAAGGGGTATGCCGACTTGAGGAAAAAATGAAAAATTCTCTAAGTCGTTATCTTAAAGCAAATTGGGCGAAAGCCTCCAAGGCTTGCTTGAGTTCTGGGTGTAAAGGAGAACTTACGGTGACCTTGGGTTGTATAGCATGGAAATGACGCATCGGATGGTTTGAATTCAACAACACATGAGGAACGAATATGCGAAATTTTCGATCTCAATTTGTCTTAACGGTAGCGACCGTGATGTTTGGATTGAGCCTAGCCGGAGAGTCGTTGGGAAGCCCGCAGGTATCCCCAAATAGCCGGGACGACGGACGCATCAAACCGTATTCACGCAATCCACGGTACTGGCAATACGAAGGCAAACCCGTGATGCTACTGGGAGGGAGCAAGACGGACCACATTTTCTTGGCTAACGACCTTAAAGCACACTTCGACGAGATGCACGCCATCGGCGCCAATTATGTTCGCTGTACAATGAGCCAAAGGGAGGGAAAGGACCTCAAGCCCCACAAACTAGGGTCGGGCGGCAGGTTTGATCTCGATCAATGGAACGAAGAATACTGGCGAAGGTTCCGAAACATGTTGCAGTGGGCGGCTGAGCGAAAGATCATTGTGCAGATTGAGGTTTGGGATCGCTTCGACTATTCGGCTCGTTGCTGGGCAGAAAGCCCGTGGAATCCGGTCAACAACGTGAACTACACCTATGAGCAGACCGGCTTTGCGGCGGAGTACCCGCAGCCCGCCGATCGCGATTTGCAACCCTTCTTTCACTCGGTGAAAGGTATGAGACGGTACAGCAATAAGTTGGACCGTATTCGCTCGTACCAAGAGGCCTTCGTCCGCAAGATGCTTTCCTACAGTTTGGACTACGGGAACGTCCTCTACTGCATGAACAACGAGACCTCGACACCAGCTCAGTGGGGCAAATACTGGATTCAGTTTGTCCAAACTCAAGCCGCCAAGAGGGACGTGACTGTTTGTACGACCGACATGTTTGATGATGCCTTCAAGGCTGAAAAAGCCGAGTCTACAAAGCTCATCTTTAGCGACCCCAAGAGCTACACGTTTGCTGATATTTCTCAGGTGCATAGTCGAAATTTCAATGAGACGCATTGGGACCGACTCCTTTGGCTTATCCGACACGTCAACGACAAGTATCCACGTCCTTGCAATCACACCAAAATATATGGCAGCGGGTACTACACGTTTGGCACTGGAGGTCCCGAGGATGGTGTTGAGCGATTCTGGCGCAACATTCTTGGCGGTTCAGCTAGCGCCCGATTTCATCGTCCAAGTGCTGGAAACGGTCTCAATGATTTTGCCAAGGGCAGTATCAAGGCGGCCCGTATTCTGGAAGAACAGATAAAATTCTGGGAAATAAAGCCGCAGATGAATCTGCTCTCGGACCGCGAAAGCAACGAAGCGTATGTGGCAGCGAAAGAAGGCGAACAATACGTTCTTTATTTTACCAACGGTGGATCAGTTGGACTTGATCTGTCTTCCGCCGATGGTGTCTTTTCTTTGACTTGGATCAGCGTTTCCTCGGGAGTAACGACGCGCTCGTCGGAAACCGGTCGTTACAGTCTGATGAGCAACACGATCAAGGGCGGCAAGATTGTGAGACTTTCCGCGCCATACAAAGGAGGTTGGATTGTCGCACTGATGCGGAAATGAGGAATCCCAGAGAATCTTTGCACGCCAGGGCTTCAGCGAACTTATGAAAATAAACTCAATGATAGGTCTACGCCGGCAGTTCCTTTGACCAAGATTCACGGATAGAATTCTACCCGCAAGCCGCAGCAAGATGAGACAGCTGATGTTCCCCTAGGCAGGGACGATTCGCCCGTCAAACCGTTTACATCAGACCATCATCAACAAAGAACGGTGAGACGACGAAACCGATTGAACATGCCAAGAGAAGAACGTCTCGTTGGCGCGCAATGCCTTGCCGGGTCAGCACCCCTGGACCACGTGATTGGCGCACAAGTCCAGAAAGTAAGAGATTGGCTTCCGTGTTAGTGGACAGCAAGGGATGCCCAATAAAGCTATAGTTCGTGTCGTTTTGACACGGACGACCCTTGTGCCTTTCGTAACGCCAAAAGTGTCAAATGGTCTGAGAAGTCGGGAATCTAGCCTCCTCAGGGCTCTTCATGGTGAATGGGAACGATGATTGGGCACTCTGCATCCATTGAACATTCACAGGGTAATTGGCGCTGAGTCGAAGAATGGGCCTTTGGGATCGACTTGAAGCATGTAGGTGAATTTTTGACCGTAAGTGGCCACAATCTCATGAATAAAGCCGGGCTGGTGGTTGGATATGTACTGGCCATTCTTGTTGGGAACATAGGGCCGGTTAGAATCTTCGCTCACGTTTCTTCTGTGTCCGGAAAGATCAGTGTTGCTGATGTTCCTGAGAGAGTCATCCATGGAAAAGAGCATCGATTCGCCTGAAGCCCGACAAACCCAACCTGTGCGCCGGGTTTTCATGGAAGACTTTGGTTGCCAAATGAACAAGAACGACGCCGAGCTTGTGGTGGGGCGCTTGCGGGACGATGGTTTCATCCGCTGCGAGTCAATCGACGAGGCCGATGTTATTCTCTACTACGCCTGCAGCGTACGCGAGCACGCCGAAGAGCGAATTTTTGGACGATTGGGGGCCCTCAAGCGCCTCAAAGCCGAAAAACCAGACACTGTCATTGGTGTCATGGGGTGTATGGCTCAAAACCAAAAAGAGATCATCTTCAAAAGAGCGCCTCACGTGGACTTGGTGGTGGGGACACAGAGGTTTGAAGATGTTGCCGAATTCGTCAGGGAACTGGAACACAAGGATCGTGTGATCGCCATCGATGGTGGTGAAGTCAGTTATCAACGGGACATCACCCAGCGTCCGGTCCAGCATCAAGCGTTCGTGACCATCATGCGTGGGTGTGACAAGTTTTGCACCTTTTGCATTGTTCCTTTTACTCAAGGTCGAGAGCGCAGCCGAGATCCTCAGAGTATCGAAGACGAGGTGCGGGCACTTATCGACGACGGCGTGCAGCAGGTCACATTGCTTGGGCAGAGAGTCAACACCTATGGGCTCGACCTCAATCGGGGTGAGAATCTCGCACGTCTTTTGGATCGCCTTGGCAAACTGAAAGGGCTGAAGCGTCTCCAGTTCATCACTTCCCATCCCACTCACATTGATGAAGAACTCATGCGAGTTATTCGCGACAATCCGGTTCATTCCCGGTATCTTCACCTACCGGTTCAGACGGGTTCGGATCGCATCCTCAAACGCATGAATCGGGGTCACAACGTCGAGAGCTATCGGCGCACAATCGATATGATTCGGCGTGTCGTCCCCGACATGTCGATGGCCACGGATTGGATCGTCGGCTCTCCTGGGGAGACAGATGAAGACTTCGCCGAGAGTGTTCAACTTCTCAGGGACATTGAATTCCAAACATCATTCGTCTTCAAATATAGCGTGAGAAGTGGCACAAAAGCCGCCCGCAGTCTGCCTGACGACGTGCCCACTGAGAAGAAAAAAGAACGCAATCAGATTTTGCTTGCTGAGCAAGAGGCCATGTCGAAACGTCTGCACCAAGCCAGGATTGGTGAAGAGCACGAGATTCTGGTGGAAGGAATTTCGAAGCGCGACGCAACGCGGTGGTTCGGGCGCACCTCACAGAATTGGATTGTTGTTTTCCGCGCCGAAAGGGACTTTACTGGTGAGTTCGTCAAAGTCCGTATTGTCGACGTGACGGCGCTCACACTCTTTGGCGAATTGGTTTAGCTATGACGCAAACCCTTGAGCAGAAATTCATGGGTGAGTGCATTCGGCTGGCCCGCCAAGGTGTGGGTTTCGTTGAACCCAACCCTTGTGTCGGTGCCGTCGTCGTCCAAGAAGGAGGCATTGTCGGCCGGGGATTTCATTCTTCTCTCGGTGGTCCTCATGCTGAAGTGGTTGCCTTGCTTGAGGCTGGCGAGGCGTCTTTCGGCGCTGATCTCTACGTTAGTTTGGAGCCTTGCTCAACCACAGGAAGAACGCCGCCTTGTACTCAGGCGATCATGGATAGTGGCATAAAGAAAGTCGTAATTGGCGCTCTTGATCCCAACCCCAAGCACGCTGGCCGAGCGATTCCGCTTCTCGAATCGGCTGGTATTGGCGTTGTGACCGGGGTCTTGGCAGAAGATTCGCAGCGGCTTATCGAGAATTTCGCCCTTGGATTGCAAAGTACACGGCCCATCGTTGTTGCCAAATGGGCGTCAACCTTGGACGGAAAGATCGCCACAAGGACGGGAGATTCTCGGTGGATCACCAACAAACCCGCACGGATTGCGGTACACGAAGAGAGAGCGAGATGCGACGCTATTCTTGTTGGTGTCTCCACGGTCTTGGCAGACAATCCAGCCCTCACGGTGAGGCACGTTGAAGGTGCGTCTCCGCGCCCAGTCATTTTGGACAGCACTCTTCGCACCCCCGAAGACGCTTTGGTGGTGACTGCGGCCCAGCAAGCGCCTTTGATCTACTGCCGAAACGATGCCGAAGCCGAAAGAGCCAAACGATTAGAGGCTCATGGAGCAGTCGTTGTTCCTTGTCCGCCACAAGAGACTGGAGTTGATGTTCACGCCGTACTCACGGATCTGAAGTCGCGTGGAATCGGACGCGTGCTCATTGAAGGTGGCCCAAGAGTCCTGGGCTCATTTTTCGCCGCAAAGAGTGTCGACCTCATCCTCGCTTTTGTGGCGCCGAAGATCTTGGGTGATGGTTCTGGAATGGCAGCCATTGTTGGGCGCGATGTCGAGTTGATTGCCGACACGATCGATTGTGAATGGCTCCATGTTGATCAGATCGGACCAGATATCCGCCTAATTGGGCGTTGCCTATAAGACGACCGCACCGAGCCGAGTGCGACTTGGTTCCCACGAGGAACCTTGGACACACATCCTCTCCCGATTTTCGATTTGCCCGGTTACGACTTTCAATAAATCAGTTTTGGTGTCGTCCCCGGCTCGGTGCCGTCATCAACAAAGACGACACTTCCTAAGGATTCGGACCACAAATTCATTGGATAACTAAGACAAGATCCGTCGCCGCATCACTGCCACCTTGGGCACCATCTTCGCCAAGACTCTTGAGCACAAACTTGCCGCCGTTCTCTTCTCGCAAAATGAAGGGGCGGCCCCATGCGTCATTCAGAGCGAATCGATAGTAGGGTGGCAGAACGGCCGCCTTCTCCTCATGAGCTTCAAACAGAGAAGACAGCGTCTTGATGGCTGTTTCCTCGCGAATCTGTCGCAGCAGCGCTCGTCTGAGGAGGAGCATGCGTTGTCGGCTAAGAACTGTCTGACGTTGGAATCGGGTGACAGCAAGCATGGCTTTCAAATCGCCGAGAAAGTCAATCGGTCCTCTCAAGTGGATCTGCCTGATAGCTTGATCACGACCGACGAGGACCCGCAAAACGTGACCCCGCGACTTGGCGACTGCTCTTGGGGCAGTCATTAGGAAGTCTTGAATGGCTCTGGGACGAAAGTATCCAGAAAACTCAATCGCAGGGGGATTGGCAAAGGAGCCGCGAGGGAGCGCGGATGTTGCTGGCAAGTCTTGTAGCGCCAAGGCCTGTCTAAGTGCGGCAAGAGGGTGCTCAGCGCATGCATAGATTAGGCGCTCCTTGTACCAGGTCACAGCAACGGCGTAGGGTTGTTCGACGAGCCTTGAAAGCGCAGATTCCAGTGCTGTTTGGTGCTCCCAGATGAAGCTGCGTTTGTTGCCAACAAATCGGTACAGATAAACGCCTCGGCCATCGACTTGCTTCAACTGGTGAAAACGAAGCGTTCTATCCGGGCTCACCCGAAAGAGCGTTCGGCCCAAAATGGTCTGCGACATGACACGGTTGTGGACTTCCTTTTCCGTCGACGGCTTACTTGCTGACTTGAGCGATTCGACAAACAAGAACCCGCGTTTGGGATCAACATCAAGGTAATATGTAAACGTGCCCAAGGAAGAGACGTCACCTGCTCTTACTGTTCTTGGAATCGCTGTGGCGAAAGGCCAATAAAGTCCACTCAGTGGGGCGATGAGGTCAACGTAGATTTTTTTCAGCCTTGAACCGAGACTCACCTCACCCCAACCGGCTGCCGTTACATCTTGAGGAACTCGACCGCGTTCAAGATGCTCTGCTTGAGCCGACTGGTTGGTCGGCGCACTGGACACGGGTTGCGGGCGCGCATCCTTGGTTAGAATTGTCACGTCAAAATCTGTACCAACAAGAACGAGGGATGCCTCTAAAGCCGCGATTTCTTCAAAGTCGGCGCCGACAAGATTGACTAGGGTCTGCGAGAAGGCGCGCAACGCCGAGGTGGCGCCTGGATCTGCAACACTGCCCTGAGCTTTCGATTCGAAACGGTTGATGAGAGCATTCAGGCGGTCCTTGAAGAACGAAGGACCAACCGCCCCTTTTCCGACGAGGCGGAACGCAACAGTAATGTCGGCTCTTGGGTTGAGAAAAGATTCCTGGCACAGCCGGGTGGCGACGGTGGGGTCGCTCACTTGTGGCAACACGGAACTTGGAGTCTCTAATAAGGTCCATTGTTGTCGTGAATCGAGACGCGCGAGATCCTTGGCGATGGTTGGGTTGGCAGTCATGGCAACAAAGGTGCCATTGCTTCGGCAGTAGAGCTGATTGTCACCAGAGCGCGCGAATCCTTCGGGGGCCACTTCTTGGGGATCGATGCGCCCCGCCAATGTCGCTTTCGTCCATGCTTCGTAGTCAAGTTGATCGGCCTGTAGACGGTAGAGCCGAACCTGAGCGTCGTTGTTCTTGATTCTCTCAAAGCGCGAGTCGAGGGAACGGTAGAATTTTTTTTCGGATGTAATTGGCAAGACCACAACGGCGTGCTGTAGGATTTCTGACGCGGTTGTCGCGTTCTTGACGGTGCGAACGTGTTCCAGTGCAGAAGGATGATAGAAACCAAAGTAGATTGGCCGTTCGAGATGGACAGCTTTCATTCCAGGTTGGCTGTTGAGGATTCTTGCCAATTCCACAAGGGCACCCCCGGGGGCAAGTCTAGGAAATGGTTTGCCACCAACAAACCAGAGCTTTGACAGGAGGCGCCTCAGTCCGTGGGTCTTGAGAACGATGGGAGCCGCCTGGGGAATGAGCGTTGGCGCCGGGCGCGCCCAGGCGATTTGGCCATCACCCAATCGAACCCACTCTTGGCCTGAGGTCGGTAGGCTCGACACGCTGGCTAAGATCAGTGTTATGATAATCCGCATAAACATGAGGGCTCCGTTCCTCTTGAAAAACGACCATGGCGAGAAGTTACACTCATGCCCAAATTTCATCAGATGGCGGTCAACATGCGAGATTCTTGCAAAATACCAGCGATATCTCGAATGATCCGTGGATTCTGGTTGATGACTTTGGTGGTCGTTTCACTGACAATGACGGCGTGTTCGTCTGGATTTCTCCATCATGGTGCCCCCGCTCCCGAAGACCCCGTTTTCGACGCAGCTCTTGAGCTAATCCGCAAGGGGCGCAGTGAAGAAGCAGAAGCAAAACTCGCTGCTCTCGTCGCTGCACGCCCTCTTCACGTTCCGGCTCACCGTGCTTGGCAACAATTGCGTTTGGATCGGTATGAGCATATCAACCTGCTCAGAGACTATCGCAAGATTGTCGCCGACGCACCGGATTCCGCAGAAGCCCACTATCTTCTTGGGCGGCTGCTTCACCCCTTGGAAGATCAGGAAAGCCAGTTTGCACTTGCCGCCCGTCTATCTCCGGATTCGGCTTGGGGGCACTATGGCCTCGCTTGGATAGCGACCGTCACAGGTCGTATCGATCTGGCCTTCCAAAGACTCAATCATGCCTTGGCAGCCCAACCTGGGCACAAGCGATCGCGTCATCTCCTGGTACGCCTCCTTTTGTCTCAAACTCGCTATAGTGAGGCCAATGGCGTTCTCAACCGACTACTCCAACAAGACCCCTACTCGTCATCGAGCTGGCTCCTCAAGGCAAGACTTGCGGGGCGATCAGGAAAAACTGCTGACGAAGAAGTTGCCCTTGAACGTGTCATTGAACTAGAGCCAACCAACAGAGAAGCGCGGTCCTTACTCTTGTCTTTGGCCAGGGCCGAGCGCGGGGGCGCTCTGGGTTTCTTGGCGGCAGACACGGCGCTAAGGACTATTCCAGAGGTCCCAAGAAGTGCTGACGATTTTCTCTATCTTGCCCAGATCAAGGAGATCGAAGGGAGCTTCATCGCTCAAGAGCAGGCTGTTGCAAAATCTCTCAAGCTCGGTACGCCGTCTTCTCGTATCTTAGATCTCTTC
Organism: Planctomycetota bacterium; assembly: GCA_024275615.1. Lineage (GTDB taxonomy): Bacteria > Planctomycetota > DRQF01 > S139-23. The sequence goes on along the minus strand of JAJRYU010000319.1, from coordinate 1,488 downwards.
GGGACCCCGCCCCAGGTCTGGTTTACTGCCTGGACCAAGATCTACCAGGTTCAAGACATGCCACTGGCCGAGCCGATCGAAAGCTTGAAGGAGACGCTCGAATTCCCCAGCAACAATGGCGGGCAGGACGATTTGAGGCTATGCCGCGCATTCTTGCATGCTGGATTCCTTGATGAAACCCATCGGCTCCTAGAGTCCCAATTGGTGGAGAACAAAGAGAAGCGAACGCTTGCCCACGAACTGAGGGCACACCGCCGTGTTCTTGCCAGGATGCAGATCTTGGTGGACGGTATCAAGGACGACGCCACCTTAGACCACGCCGAGTCGCTGAGAGTATTTTTGGGGCGAGTGGCAGCGGTCATTGAAGAAGAGACGGGTTATGCTTGCGACCAAAAAGAGGCAATCCTCGGCTTACCTCTTGTCGGATCGGCTCTTGACGCATCCAAAGCCATGGCGGGCACGGTCAACGGTTACTTGCGGCAATACAACCAAATCATGTTCGCCGGTAGGCTGGCTGGCGCCAGTACTCAAGCATTAGTTTTCACCATGATTTCCGGACCCCGTCGCATCTTTCCCGACAATTCGCCTGGTGATCAGGGCTGTTTTGAAGTCATAGGCGGCATGGTTGCGGTCAGGTCACAAGACGAGTCATTTGGCGATAGCGCTGGCCGAGCACTCTTTGGAACCTATTTTATTGACCTGGATATTCTCATGCCTTGGAAGAAGAGACTGTCCAGCTTGGTTGCTCAACCTACGGAAGTGAAACGAAACATCAGTCAAACACTGGGTCTCTCAGCTCATGGTTCCAGTGAAAGGATGAGTTTGGCATATCCGGCGGCGGCAGCCGAGGCCTTGGTCTTGAAGGCCTACGAGCAACATGGTGATCTGTTGCTACTTGATTCCGTGCGTATTCATGAGCAAGGTCATCTCTTCGACAGCTTCAACTACCTTCCTATGTGGCGCCAAGTTCTTCCCAACCTGCTCTTGGTCCTTCGTGGCGGCTTCTCGTCATTGGGCATCATGGCAGAACTGGAAGAAGCCGCGGCGCTCCATGCCTTACGTTACGCCAAGAGTCCTCATTTGGTCCTTGCCGAATTGGTACGTGCGCTGCCGAAAGGCAAAGCGAGTGGTCCCCACGCCCAGGGTTACAAGAATCTTCTCTCTCGTTTTCTCATTCGCTTGGATGCACGCCTTGAGGATTTTCCGACGATTTCTCCCGACCGAATGCTCTTGCATCAACTCCACCTCTTGAGCGAAGAAGAGGTGCGAAGTCTCGCCTTTGAATCCTGAACGAATGAGCGCACATAAACGTGATCAAGCTTCCAATCGAGCGAGATGATTGCTCAGTTGCTCGACATAACCACCCCCAAAGAGGCGAACATGAACTAAGAGGGGATAGAGGTTGTAGACATGCTGACGTCTATCCTTGAAGTCGTCATGAATGGGGTGAACTGCGGCATAAACTTCGAAGAACTTAGCGCTAAAAGT
>JAJRYU010000318.1 GCA_024275615.1 Planctomycetota bacterium | reverse complement strand
TTTTTAGATCCTGGGGCTCCTTGAAGATCGAGATCTCCAACGGTTGGGCTGATTTCACATGGGTTTGGGTCCATGTCGCCAGATTGGCGACACCCAGAGGATAGACGTCAGAACTGTAAGTCAGCAGATTGTGGCCAAGATCGGCCAAGTAGATGCGCATCAGTTCGTTCCCTATGGGGCCTTGTCAAATACGTGGACGATCTATTCCTCTTTCGATTCCTTCGACAGAGTAGGATTGGGTCTTGAATAGATCGGCAGTAAATGGCCTGGAATCCGCTTTTCGGCTGCCATTTAGCGGAATTCTGTTCTCTTTTTGGCCTTGCCGCCAGAAAAGAACGGGAAGTTTTCTGGGAGAGCGCCAGTTTTTGGCCCCAGGAACTGCCAAAGAGAACCAGATTATGGTTCCCTGTGACAGTTGACGACGCTGCTCTATCAATCAGATGCGCGGGCTCCAGTAGTCTTCCCATCCTTGCAAGAGCCGAACATAGTTGGCGCGGGTGTAGGCCGCCGGTTGAGGGCATCGCTCCATACTCATGGCGCCTTTCATTTGCATCAGACTCTCGTATTCGTTTTCTTCCAGCCACGCCGATACACCGTCTCGAAGTTCGGTGAGGTAGGAAGCCCCTTTCATCATGAGGGCCGACACGACCTGGACCGTACTGGTCCCCGCAAGAACTGATTTCAAGATGTCACTGGGGCGATGCACTCCACCAGTAATGGCTAAAGGTGGTGATTTCTCGCCGTAGAGAATTCCCGCCCACCGCAATCTGAGCCCCAAGAGATTCCCCCTCGATGGTTCAAGTTTGCAAGTCATGTCAAGTTCTTCAGGATCGATGTCAGGTTCAAAAAAACGATTGAAGAGAATCAAACCGTCGGCCCCTACGTCTTTCAGCGTCTTGGCCAGGTGCGGAATCGACGAGTAGAACGGTGAGATCTTGACGCCGACCTTGAGTTTGGTTTCAACTTTGACTTCGCGAACCATGGCGACAACTTCATTCTCTACTGCTGTAGCATCAACGTTGGCGTCGACAACAACACGATAGACGTTGAGCTCCAGAGCATCAGCGCCAGCTTCTTCGATCATCTCGGCGTATTCGATCCACCCTCCCGCTGTCGCACCGTTTAAAGACGCGATAATCTTGAGCCCGGTTTTTTCTTTCAGACGGCGAATGTGGTCGAGATACTCGTGAGGTCCCAAGGTATAGCCGGTTGAATCGGGGAGATAACTTCCCGCTTCCGCATTTGAATCTCTGGAAAAATCCAGTGCATCCCGCATGGCCATTTCTTCGCCAACGACCTGTTCCTCAAAGAGTGATGGCATGATGATGGCAGAAGCCCCAGCATCCTCCAATTTTTTGACGCTATCCATGTCCAAAGACATAGGTGAGGCTCCGGGGACAACAGGATTCTCTAGGTCCATCCCTAACCATGTCGTGCTTAGATCCGTGCTCACGCTTTAGCTCCTTCGTTGTCGGCCTGCTGGCGAGCGACTCTGACTTCAGCAAGCTGGCGATAGATTTCCACTTTTTGTGCAGCCGCGACAGCGGCTGACTCCATCAGTGTCTTGAAACGGTCGGGGTCCAGTTTTTCCGTTATTCTGAAGCGAGCCTCGCCTTCCATGTACTGCCGTACCGTCTTCGTTGGTGCACCGACGTCCATTTTGAGAGGTGGTTCGCCGGCCTCGGCTCTCGCAGGGTCGTAGCGGTAGAGCAACCATTGCCCGGATTGGGTCGCCAATTTCTGTTGTTCGGCGCCCCTGACCATGTTGTAGCCGTGAGCGATACAATGAGAGTAGGCGATGATAAGGGAAGGCCCCTTGTGAGCTTCAGCCTCCCGGAACGCGCGAACACATTGAGCGTCTTTCGCTCCCATGGCGACTTGAGCGACATAAACGTGGCCATAACTCATGGCAATCATTCCAAGGTCTTTCTTCGGCAGGGCTCGACCAGCGGCGGCATACTTGGCGGCTGCCCCCAAAGGTGTCGCTTTTGATTGTTGTCCACCGGTATTGGAATAGACCTCAGTGTCCAAGACCAAAATGTTGACATCGAGGTCGCTGGCAAGAACATGATCAAGGCCGCCGTATCCGATGTCGTAAGCCCAACCATCCCCGCCAACGATCCAGACACTTCTTTTGACCAAGTCATCGGCCAAGGACGCAAGGCGTTTTGATGCCACCATATCGATTTCTCTTAGCTTCGAACGCAACTCGGCAACACGTTGTCTCTGTGCTTGAATGCCGGCGTCGTTCGATTGGTCAGCATCGAGTATCTCGCGCACACAACGTTCACCAAGCTGTAGGGAAAGTCGCACCAGGAGTTCTTCTGCTTGGGCACGTCTTGAGTCTGCGGCCATTCGCATGCCGTAGCCGAATTCGGCGTTGTTCTCAAACAGAGAATTCGACCAAGCTGGTCCACGGCCTTCGGCATTCGCCGAATAAGGAGTCGTTGGCAAATTACCACCATAGATCGACGAGCAACCCGTGGCATTTGCGATCATGGTGTGATCGCCAAAGAGCTGGGTCAGGAGTTTGATGTAGGGCGTCTCCCCGCAACCGGCACAGGCCCCGGAGCATTCAAAGAGCGGCTCCAAGAACTGTGTGCCCTTGAGATCCAACTTGATCTCCGTGCGATCCGGTTTCGGCAAGTCCAAGAAGAAGGTGTAGTTCTCCACTTCGACTTCGCGAAGCGGAGGTTGTGCTTCCATGTTGATGGCTTTCATCTTCGGATTCGCACGATCCTTGGCCGGACACACTGCGACACACAAAGCACAGCCCGTGCAGTCTTCAGGAGCGACTTGTAAACTGTAGAGAATGCCCTCGGCAGCACCCTTGAGAGGGGTCGACTTAAAACCACTGGGAGCATTTTTGAGAGCAGACT
>JAJRYU010000024.1 GCA_024275615.1 Planctomycetota bacterium | reverse complement strand
GACAGGCCCCTTCAAAACAGACGTGAGGTTCTTGGGTGTTTATCAGCCCGGAGTCAAAGACTGTTGGAGCTTCATGATTGGCAGGAAGACGGCCAAGACGATGCCACCCACCATGATGCCCATGAAGCCAATCATGAGCGGCTCAATGAGACTGGTGAGGGCTTTCACTTCGGCCTCGACTTGCTGGTCATAGAAGTCGGAAATCTTGCTGAGAAGATGTTCCAATGCGCCGGACTTCTCGCCAATGGCCACCATGCGTGTCACCATGGGAGGAAAAATCCAGTGTTGAGCCAGAGGTTCAGCGAGCGTTTCTCCCTGGCGTACGTTTTCAAGTGAGTCTCTTACCGCTCGGGCAACAATCGTGTTTCCTGCCGTGTCCGCAACGATCTCCAGGGAACCAAGGATTGGGACGCCACTCTTGATGAGTGTCGAGAACGTTCTCGCAAACCGAGACAAGGCGACTTTGCGGAAAAGAGAACCAAAGACAGGAAGCTTCATGATCAAATGATCAAAGAAACTGCGACCGCTCTTGGTTGTTTTCCAAGCCTTCGTGGCGGCGAAAACCGCAGCTACTATTGCGAAGCAAATGAGGACATTATCGCGCATGAACAAAGACGCCGACATGACCATCTTGGTAAGAGCAGGTAGCTCAATGTCGAGTCCGTCAAAAATCTCTTTGAACTTCGGTACGATACAGATCATCAGGAAGCCAGTAATCGCAACAACCATGACCAGAGAAACCACCGGATAAGTCATGGCTGACTTGATCTCTCGTTTCAATGCTGCGGTCGATTCCAAATACTCCGCCAAACGATCCAAGATTTCGTCGAGTTGACCAGATGCTTCGCCTGCACGCACCATACTGACGTAGATTTCCGAGAACACCTTCGGATACTTGCCAAGTGCCGTAGACAAATCGGTACCACCACGAATGTCCTCGATGACAAAACCAACGCAGTTACAGAACCCTGGTGTCTGAGCTTGCTCGCGAAGAATCTCAAGACACTCAAGGAGCGGGATACCGGCGGAGATCATCGTCGCCAACTGACGAGTGAAGAGTTCGAGTTCGCCTTTCTTTGCCGAAGGTTTAGCCCGAGGATCTCTTTTGGTGCCGCGGTCAGTAACCTCCTTGACCTTCACGACAACAAGACGTTGGCGGCTTAACTTCTGGGTGGCTTCCTCTTGAGTCGATCCGGAAATCGAGCCGGTCACGGTCTCGCCTCGTGCGTTCTTCGCCTTGTATTTGAAAGTCGCCATGGGCTATCTCTCTCTTTATTGATCGTCTCGGTTTATACCCGAGCGTGGGGGTTCGCGATGAGTCGTTTCAGTTCCTCAGGATCGGTGGAACGGGCGACCGCCTCATCAAGAGAAATCATTCTTCGGTTGTATAGGTCATGCAAGGACATGTTCATGGTGTTCATGCCTGCTTGGCCGCCAGTCTGAATTTGGGAATAAATCTGGTGGCCTTTGTTGTCTCGAATCAGCGCCCGGATAGCGGTATTCGACAACATGATCTCAGAGGCCATGGCGCGGCCACGAGAATTCACCAATGGTATGAGTTGCTGACAGAATACGGCCTGGAGTGTGAACGACAACTGTGTACGGATTTGTTGCTGTTGAGCCGCAGGAAAAACATCAACAATACGGTTAATCGTTTGCACGCAATCAGACGTATGCAGAGTGGCAAACGTAAGATGGCCGGTCTCGGCCAAAGTCAATGCCGCTTCAATGGTCTCCATGGTTCTCATTTCACCGATGAGAACAATGTCAGGATCTTGACGCAGGACACTCCGCAGGGCGTTTTCAAAACTGTAG
>JAJRYU010000317.1 GCA_024275615.1 Planctomycetota bacterium | reverse complement strand
CCACCTCTTGACCCACGACGGCAGCATTCCGGAGCGTGACGCAAATGGTAAAATCGCCGTCACTGAGAATCTGGGCATACTGTTAGTACTGATCCCCGGAGGTACATTCTCAATGGGCTCTCAGAAAAAAGACCCTGAGAAACCTAATTTTGATCCTGGCAGCCAAGACTACGAGAAACCCGTTCATAAGGTAAAACTCAAGGACTACTTTTTATCAAAGTACGAGATGACTCAGGCCCAATGGCAAAGATCATTTGATGGCAATCCGAGCCGCTACCCGGCAGGATTCAACCACCCGACCTTCAAGAATCGAGTCAATCTGCAGCATCCGGTTGAACAGGTCTCGTGGCTTGATGCCCGAAAATACCTACCGCGCGTGGCGCTGCTCTTGCCGACAGAAGCAGAGTGGGAAAGAGCAGCGAGAGCTGGTCGCACTGACTGTGTTTGGCCTGGCACCTCCAAGCTCGAAGAGCTCGCCAAGTATGCCAACATCAATGGCTCTGAGACTAAGGTTGCAGGATTCGCGAATTCAGAACTCGGTCACCAAGATGATTTCATCATTCATGCGCCTGTTGGCTCTCTTGAACCCAATGGTTTCGGTCTCTTCGACATGATAGGTAACATCGTGGAATGGTGCGAGGACGGCGACTCCGGTTATGACAGCAAGGCAGGAAATCGTGGCCTCAGGGGCAAGCCCGGATCTTCCACGAACCGTTTGATCCGTGGCGGCAGTTTCAACGAACCGGCAGCTTATACTCGGGTGGCGTTCCGCTTCGCTCACACCCCGTCATACCGCCACTACAGCCTTGGGATCCGCCCTGCCCGACTCCTCACTTTTTGACTCTGCCTCTTCGTAGCATCCAGAGTGGTGGGGTCGGGGACTGGCGCGGTGGTCCATAGGATCTCCATGGCTGTGTCCGAGGTTTCCCTCTTCGTGCCCGTTTAGGATCATCCGTGACTCCGTCCCAGCCCCTTCCTCACCATCCCAAGGATGGCTTTGTCGATCAGCTTCACTATATTCGTTTCCTCCACTGTTGAGATCCAAGCTCAACGTACGATAAATTTTGAAACGACATAGTATGGGTGTCGTGTATGGGCATTCATACCACATCTGCCACACCATGATTTGAATGGCAAAAGAACTGTCCCCAGGCTGATATACTGTTTTTATCCCCAGTATGTACATAAGGACAGTTAGACATGTCGCCTTTGACCAAAAACCAGGAACGAGTGATGGCGTTTCTGCGTAAGTTTATAACCCAAAAGGGCTTCGCGCCGACTCAAGCAGAAATTGCTGCTGGCCTGGGTTTTCGCTCCGCCAATGCTGCTGCCGAACATCTTCGCCTCTTAGCCAAGAAGAACGCCATCGCGGTGACCCCCGGCGTTGCCAGAAGCATACGCCTTCTTGAGCAACCAGAAAGCTCCTCAGCCCCCTCCGATCACCTTCTTTTAATTGGCCAAGTGGCAGCAGGCCAACCAATCTTAGCGGAGGAGAACATCGAAGCCACCCTGGCTATCTCCCCTCGTCTTTTCAAACCGCGCGCTGACTACCTCCTTCGTGTTCGTGGTACTTCGATGATTGAACGCGGCATTTGTGATCGTGACCTTGTCGCAGTCGCCAAAGTGAGTCGTGTCAAAAATGGCGACATTGCTGTTGTGCGCCTCGATGACGAAGTCACGGTCAAGACTTGGCGTCGACGCGGTTCTCTCGTGATCTTAGAACCAGCCAACTCACAACTCGATGACATTATTATCAACCCCAAAAAGCAAGATATCCATGTAGAAGGACGTGTCGTTGGTCTTCTGCGTTTAGGGCTGGAGAAGCACTCATGAAACTTCTACAGACGAATAAAGCCGAGCTCATCGTCAACCTCCGCAAAAAACTCAATGCGCACAACCCAAACCAGAATATGCAGCACAAGCCAACCCGCATGGCTACGGGCTGGCATGCTTTGGACAAAGCCACCGGAGGTGGTCTTTTTCGTGGTGCTCTTAATGAAATCCAAGTCGAAGACCCTGCTTGTGGCGTGCTTGAAGCCCTTTTGCCAACTCTAAATCATGTCTCACAGTCCCCTGGCACACCCAGGAAATTTTGGGCTTGGGTCCATCCTCACCGACTCCCTTATCCTCCAGCCCTTTCACAAATGGGATTTGACCTTGACCGATGGTTAGTTGTTCAACCTCATAACCTACATGAGCAACTCTGGGCTTTAGAAACAATTCTTCGTTCTGGTCTATGCCAAGGTTTAGTCACTTTCATGGAGCCTGAACAAAAGCAACGCTCCATGGACCCAGCTTGGCGACGTCTCCAATTAGCAGCCAGTGAAGGCCAAAGCACAGCTCTTCTTCTTGGCTCAAAGCACACGAGTCCAGCCTCTTCTCCTGCAGCTCTCAGGATTCTTGCACGTCCTGAACCGGGCTCAGGACGCAGGCGGCGTCTTCATATTGAAATTTTGAAATGCCGAGGTCTTGCTTTTGCAGACCCGGTTCTACTTGAATGGAGTCATGATGCGTTGGATGAGCCTGCGCTTTCCCGATCTCAGCTTAGAAAGTCTGACACGCGCCCATCCCGGCAGCAAAACTCGGCCTTTTGCGCTCTCCGCGCGTAAAGCTCGTCGCGACCT
>JAJRYU010000316.1 GCA_024275615.1 Planctomycetota bacterium | reverse complement strand
CTTCATCTCTTTCGCTTTCAAGCTGAGCATGACAGCACTACGTCTCGGAGCTACGGTTGCACCACCACCTGAGGGCGCGAAGGCTTTGTCATTGGCCTCTTCTTCAGCTCTATTTGCCTTCTTTTTCGCCGAGTAGGCACCGGAGCTGAGCGCACTCCCTCTATCCTGTCGCTCACCTGGCACTCCAGCAAAACCTGCACGCCGGCGTCGACTTGAAGTCGGCAAGCTTCGAGTATCCTCTTGCACCAAAATCGAGGTATAGGGTGTGGCGATGGCAAACTTCTTGCCTAAGCGAACGATTTCATTCTTGAGTTCCGTGTTCTTGCCTTGCAGACGAATCTGATCCCAAAAATAGCCAACTTTGCGTTTGGCCCAAAGGACGGCGATGAAGTCTTTGCCGCCTGATTTGTTGGCGAATCGGTGTTCGAAAACGTATTCCCTGTCCTTGCTGCCTAGTTTGCCGCGCAAACGGATCACAGCATTTCCGGCCTTGCTATATCGGCCAAGGAGTGTCATTTCACTGCCCTTAAACAGATCGCCGATCTTCTTGGGGTAGAGCTCTGTGATTGAGACACCATCAACGTCGATCTTAACGTCTGTCAGGACCGGAAACGCAACCTTGTCGAAGAACCCAGACAGGGCCAATTCAAGATTGCCACTTGCCGTGACGTAATCTCGCGCACCTTGCCCCTCTTCGGCTAAGGTGTCCAAAAGGCGAGCATTAACGTCGTAGCCCACACCAAATACAAACACCCGCGCGAACGATTTGTTGGCTCTTGCGGCGTGAGCAACAATTGTCTTCTCATTTGTCTCACCAACGGTCGGCATACCGTCAGTCAAGAACACAACCATGGGGAGGCGGTTGCTTCCCTGCAACCCCGCAAGTGCAGTGGTCAGAGCTTCGTCGATATTTGTGCCGCCTGTGGCACGAATGTTCTTGACCCAAGCAATCGCTTCGGCGACGGTACCCTTGTCCGCTTCTACAAGATCGCGAGTGCGAGAGCGCGCTTCGGTCGAAAACGTAACAATGTTGAACCGATCAGTTGGTCGCAGCGTCCGAAGGCCATAGATGAGTGCGCTCTTGGCTTGTTCCATCTTGTTGTCATCTTGCATCGAACCTGAAGTATCGACAACAAAGACCAAGTCACGGGGAGCGATTTCTTCTTCTTTGAAGTCAATCTTCGGGGTCAACTTCATCATGAAGAACCCGCGATCAGCCCCGGCCTTTTCGCTCAGGACATGGAGGCCAACCGCACTTCTGCTCAAGGTGTAGAACAAATGGAAGTCGTCATTGGCCAACACATTCTTGCCTTCAAAAGAAACGGCAACGGCGTTCTCGTTTCTTCGGGCCTTGCTGATTTCATGGGACGAAGAAAAGACACTTTTTATTGGAGAAGGGTCGTTGATCGTGACACTCACGCTCAAGCTGCCGACGGCTTGGCGACTGAATGCTTGAGTCTTGAGTGGATAACGATATTCAACCACGCCCCCTTCACCGCTCAATTCCTGAACATAGGAAAGTGAAATCTGCACTTCGCCACCGGCAGGTATCGGAAAGACGCTGGCTTTGAAGAGGTCACGGCCGACATACTCCAGCAAGGCGGGATCGCGCATCTTGCGAACGATTCCTTCATAGATTCGACGGGCCTTGTCTTTTTCTAATACCTCTCCCCGAACTTCTTTGCCATTCATGATCATGGTGAATTCGGTGATCGACGCTTGGTCAGGGATGGGGAAGAGATAGCTTCCTTCAAGTATGAATCTATTCGGATTCGAAAAGACCTGAGTCACCTTGGTCACAGCTACGCCAGATTCAATAGACACAGCAACCTGGTGCTTCTTCACCAGGATACTTCGAATAGAAGTGTGCCGATGGTGAATTTGCCCAGGTACTGGCCGAACGTGAAGACTCGTGATCCCCTGGCCCAAGACCGTGGTATTCAAGAGAATAAGAACGAAAGCGGTCCAAAAATATTTTGCAAACATGAGGCGTCTCCTGTGCTCCATTGCCTCTGACGCCTGGGAATTCCCTTCGTTCAGAAAAAAATGCAGGAGATCGGAGTTGGTCCGGAGGTCCTTGACTCAGATGCGACGCATCCACCACTTATGTGGCAACAATCGAGGATTAAACAAGAAGTCGCTACAGCTCGCGGCCAGAGAGTCGTCGCTTCAGGCGCTTTTGCTCTTTCGTGATCCTCTTGGATTGATCACGTCTCCAAACTTGGATCATATGCTGGCGAGGTCTTCTACTCAATTTGGGTACTTGCAACCTGAACACGCCACCTTCAGGACCACCCTCAACATTGACATGAATCTTGAAAAAGACTCCTAAGTCATGGGCCTGGCCTAAGCGACCTTGAGAGTCTAACCACGTGCTGCCAAAGTCGTATCCGGCTGGCAAGCGTCCCTTTTCAGGCTTCGTGAGTGACTCCAAACACAGAATGAGCTTCTGAAGTGGCACTGAACTTTCATTGGGAAGAATCAGTTTGATCTTATTTAAGTGAAGACGGCTCAAACGCACGTTGCCACCCACCAACTTCCGCATGGCAAAACTCACCTCGCGGCTCACCGGGTCCTTTTTCTCGACGAAAAAGTTCTCGCCAGCAATGTCAGCAAATCCGCGCACCATGCCATTCAGTTGATCGCAACCTTTGCGCATCTGACGACTCTGAAAACGCACCTTCGCCCAACGAATCGCTCTCGCCGGATCGTCTTCTCCATCCGCATGTCGATTCATCTCTGAAAGAACAACGACAAAATTCGACGCAATCTTCTTCGCTGTGCCTTCGAGTGAACCCAAACTACGTGGACCTAACTCCAAGAAATGCCGACTTTGGCGTTCGCGGTCCATCAACAGATTGTTGATAATCGTCTGCACTCGAGCATCAGGCAACAAGCGATCCGCGACTTCAAGCAAGAGCCCTGTACCTTCAATATCTTGAGACCAGGTCTTGAGTTGTCGGGCCACCGGTTCAGACGGCTGAACAAAATCGACGTTTTCAGCTTCGACGACATCCTGACCGTCACCACCACTCTCATTTCTATCGCGCCCAGCCTGAAAAGCAGCAATACCTACAAGCGTCAAGAGCACAGCCGCAGCTGCTGTCGTTCCAAAGCGTCCCCACCAGGGCAAAGCCTGCCTCGACTTACCAGAAAAGGCGGAAACCGTATCCGGGAAAGGCACTGGTCCTGGCATCCGGCTGGAACTCAATGTCGCCACCACACTGAACAAGCGGCGAAAGCTCTCAAACTCCTGTTGGCAGGAAGAGCATCCAAGCAAGTGGTGATCGAAAATCATCTTCTCGCCAGCCTCAAGACGACCATCGACGGCTGGACTGAATAAGGTCTTAGCGTTTGCACACGGGGTGGTACTCATTGTTGTTTCTTCCCCGACAAGTACGGTGTGAAACTCTTCAAGAAACGTTTCCGAGCTCGTGAGAGGCGAGAACTAACAGTTTTTGCTGGACAGCCGACAATCTGGGCGACCTCTTCATAGGAGAGGCCTTGGATCGCACAGAGGATGAAGACTTCTCGGAGCTTGTCGCTCAATGACATGAGCACATCCTGAATGTTCTCTTCGAGTTCTCTGATGAGAGCTCGATCTACCGGGCTCGTGGTATCGGAGTCTGGAAGTTCCAAACTGAATGAGTCGTCGTCGCCATCGTTCACCGTCAAAGGCGAAACTGATTTGCGGCGGCGCAAGAAGTCGATTGACAGGTTCCGCGCCACCGTGAAGAGCCAAGTGACGAATCGGTTGCGGGGGTCGAACGCACGCGGGTTCTTGTAGAGTTTGAGGAAAGTCTCGTGGGTCAGATCCTCGGCCCACTCACGATCACCGACGTAGCGATGAATAAAGGTCAAGATTCGGTTTTTGTAACGATGATAGAGCTGCTCGTATGCTTCAACGCCCCCTTCGGCGACACGCACCATTAGAACTTCGTCGGACTCCTCCACGGCGGGAGTCGACAGTTCAGGCATAAGTCGTGGTTGAGCTTTCATTTACGAGTACCGTCCACAATCGACCACAAAACCGAGACGGGCTCAGCCGCCGTTCTGACTATTCTACGGTGACCATGGTGCCCTACTCCCATCAATTTAGCCGCCTTTCACGAAGACAGGGTATTGGCGGCATCAGGAATCATCAATCGTTGACGCTTCGGCTGTTGCCTTGCTCATAGAAGGCGGAAATCACGGCAACAACCCGTTCCAGCCGCTCTTCACCCAATTCTGGGAAGACTGGTAGTGCCAAAACCTCATGGGATGCTAACTCAGCTACTGGAAAATCTCCGGTCTTGTGACCAAGACCAGCAAAACAGGGCATGAGATGAAAAGGGACGGGGTAGTAGATGGCGGAGGCAATTTGATTCTTGGTCAAGAAAGCCTTCAACGCGTCACGACGATCGCTCCTCACGACATATTGGTGGGCGACGAATTCTTCATTCTCTGGGAGTTCTGGCAATTGGAGATGCTCAGCCAGTCCTTTCTCCCGAAGGCGGCGATCATAGGAGCGCGCATTCTTAAGCCTAGCCTTCCCCCAGGACTCAAGATGGGCGAGCTTGACTTGCAAGATCGCCGCTTGGATAGCATCTAAGCGAAAGTTACCACCTATGATCTGACTCTCGTAGGCCCGCACTGCTCCATGGACTCGTATCTGCCTCAGACTTGCCAAAAACTCCGGGTCTGTGGTTACAACGCACCCGCCATCGCCAGCGCCACCCAAATTCTTAGTCGGAAAGAACGAAAAGCAACCGACCTTTCCTTGAGTGCCGCAATGTTGACCATGCTGGTCTCGGACACCGATTCCCTGCGCTGCATCTTCGACGATGGGAACACCTTGGGGATCCGCCCACGCCCGTAACCCGCTCATGTCAGCCAATCGGCCAAAAAGGTGAACGACAACCACAGCTTTGAAACGTTTGGCATCGAGATCCTTCAACTTGGTGGCGTCCAAATTGAAGGACAAAGGATCGATATCGGCAAACACAGGTTTGGCGTGAAGTCGAGCGATGACGCCGGCGGTAGCAAAAAAGCTAAACGGCGTAGTGAGGACTTCATCACCCGGACCAACACCCAAGGCCATAAGAGAGGCCAAGAGCGCATCAGTTCCCGATGAAACACCAACAACGCCGCCTCGTTCGAGCCCCATCCAAGATGCCAGCTTCTCTTCGAATTCAGAGACTCCGTCCCCAAGAATGAACTTTTGGCTCTCAAGGACGGCAGTGACGGCTGCCGAGATTTCGTTCTTGATGGGTTGATACTGAGCGACAAGATCAATGAATGGCACAGCAACAGGCATTTTTAACTCTCGACTTCAATCACCGTATTGGCAACGAGACGATAACAACGCCTGCAAGATTCACAGCTTCCGGTTTGGTCTTTCAGAGCAAGAGACTCCCCGCAACGGCAAACAAAACCACAAATGTGCCCTGGGTTACCACGAAAAACGGCAAATGCAGGTACGTCTTTGGTGACAACAGTGCCAGCGCCAACAAGCGCGCAAACGCCAATGCTATGACCGCACACAAGCGTTGCATTGGCGCCAATCGTCGCTCCATCGCCAACATAAGTTTCCGCGAATTGATCTTTGCGAGGGAACATCGCACGAGGTCGGAGAACATTGGTAAAAACAGCGGACGGGCCAACAAACACTCCGGCACCGAGCTTTACACCGCTATAAAGAGAGACATTGTTTTGGATACGACAATCATCACCGACAATGACACCGTCGCCCACATAGACGTTTTGGCCGAGCACGACATTGCGCCCAATTTCAGCGCTACTCGAGACATGTACGAAATGCCATATTGACGTACCTTCGCCAACGATGGCACCGGCGTCGACGACAGCTGTCGGATGGACAAACGGCATGTGACTACTTGCCTTTGCCGCTTTTCTTCTTCTTGCTCTTGCTCTTGCCGCCTTTAGGAGCTGCTTTTGATTTGTCCTTGTCCCCAGCCGACTTCTTTTCTGCCGCAGCTTTTTTCTTGGCCTTTGCGGCTGCTTCCTTAGCTTCTTTCGCCGCCTGCTTCTTGTCCGCGGCTGCGGGATCGTAGGCCCAAGAGTTTGGCATGGGTGCCAATGGACGAGGCCACCATTGCTCACCACTCGCCAATTTCGGATCCTGAGGTCGAATGT